>NZ_JBFAOU010000010.1:0-97770 GCF_040675365.1 Catellatospora sp. NPDC049609
GGCACGCGGGGTTGAGGTCTAGACCTCCGGGTCCACCGGCGGCTCCGGGTCCGGCGACGACTCGACCGGCGACGGTTCGGCCGGCGACGGCTCCGCGGACGACGGCTCCGGCTCGCTCGGCGACGGCTCCACCGGCGACGGCGGGGGCGAGGGCGGTGCCGACGGCGAGGGCGGCACCGGCGAGCGCGACGGCAGGACCGGCGAGCGCGACGGCAGCGGCGGGGTCGGCGACGGCGGCGACGCGGTGGTCACCGTGACCTGGTTGCTCGGGCCCGACGGCTGTCCCGCCGCGTTGAGGGCCACCACCGCGAACCGGTACGTGGTGCCCGGCGCCAGTCCGTCGATGGTCACGCTGGTCGACCGCGTCCAGCCGATGAAGACACCGTCGCGCCGGATCCGGTAGAAGGCGACGCCGCCGGATCCGCCGTTGGTCGGAGGCGACCACGAGAGCCATACCCGGTGCGTGTCGGAGGCGACGGCGGTGAGGTTCCGGGGCGCCGACGGGGGCACCGGCGGGGCGGTCGTCGGCCGCGCCGTGGGGCCCGCGGTCGGGGCCGGCGGCCGCCAGGTCGGCTTCGGCTCCGGCTCATTGGTGATCATCGGGGAGGGCGCGGCGCTCGCCGACGGCGGCGCGGTGGGCAGCGTGGTCGGCGGTCCGCTCTCCCCGGTGGCGACCCCGGCCGACAGTCCGGGCGACGGCTGGCCGTCGCGCAGCGAGATCGGCCGCTCCTCGCCCGCCCTGCCGTTGAGCAGCACGAGCATCACGGTCACCGTGGCCAGCACGGCGACCGACACCGCCACCAGCACCCGGCGGTCCGGCCCCGAACGCGACGGGCGCGGCTCGGCCGGCTCCGGCGCGGCCTCGGGCGACGTCGAGGGCCGCAGCGGGGCCTCCTGCCACACGGGCACGATGACCGGGCCGCTGCGCTCGGCGTCCACCGGCTCGGGTGCGGCCAGCGCCGCCACCGCGGCGGGATAGTCCGGCACCGCGTTGACGGCGTTGCGGGCGGCCAGCCAGTACGACGTCGCGCGCTCCAGCCGGATCTTCTCCTGCTGCGGGCTGCTGAACCCGACGACCGTCGGCAGCACGACCTGCTCCCACGCGGTCGCCGGCAGCGCCAGACCCTGCTGCAGCGCCAGCCAGACCTCGGCGAACTCGCCCTCGCCGACCTCCATCGCGTCGATGCGGGCGTCGTGCTCGGGCGCGTCGAACAGCACGAGCAGCCGCTGGTGCACCTCTGCGACGTCCATCCGGGACGTGATGTCGGCCAGCAGGCGCCCCAACTCGACGACCAGCCCGCGGGCGTGCTCCACCTGCTCCGAATGTGGCTGTGCCACCATGCCTCCCCTGAACTCGTGCCGTGGCACGGTAAGTCCCGTCCGGAACTGCGCCGAGCCGGTCAGGGGCCCTGCGGCAACAACATAGGCGACAGCACGCCGTGACGGAACACCGGGTACACGAACCCGGCCCGCATACCCCCCGCCAACCCCGCCACAAACATCCCCCCGAACCAGACCAAATCGCCCACAATGGGAGGGTGAGGGGTCGCCTGTGCTCGCCGTACTGATGCTGGGCCTGGTGCTCGTCGCGTGGGCGGTCGTCGCGCGCCGGGCACAGCGCTACAGCGTCACCGTCCCCATCGCCATGGCCGCCTCCGGCCTCATCCTGACCAGCGGCACCAACCCGCTCGTCGACCTCGAGGTGACCGGACCCGTCGTACGCCACCTGGTCGAGCTGACCCTCGCGTTCGTCCTGTTCACCGACGCCACCGACATCAGCCTGCGCTGGCTGCGCGAGCAGCGCGGCGTGCCCATCCGCATGCTCGTCATCGCGTTCCCGCTCACCGTGCTGCTCGGCTTCCTCGCCGGCGTCCCGCTGCTGCCCGGCGCCGGCTGGTGGGTCTGCGCCATCACCGCCGCCGTGCTCGCCGCCACCGACTCCACCCCCATCCTCACCCTGCTGCACGACCACCGGCTGCCCGCCGGCATGCGCCACACCATCACCGTCGTCAGCGGCCTCGACGACGGCCTCGCCGCGCCCCTCGTGCTGCTGCTGCTCGCCGGCGCCGTGGCCACCGTCGACGTCGAGAGCGTCCTCATCGAACTGCTGTTTGCCCTGGTCGCGGGCCTGATCACCGGCGCCGGCGGGGCCAGGCTGATCACCATGGGCCGCGAGCGCGGCTGGGGCACCCCCGAGGCCGAACGCGTCGGCGTGCTCGCCATCGCGGTGACCGCGTTCGCGCTGGCCGAGGTGCTGCACGGCAACGGCTTCGTGGCCGCGTTCGTGGCCGGCGTCGCCACCCGCGCCACCGCGCCGGACATGCCGCGCAGTTCCCTGCAGACCGTCGAGGACTTCGCGGCCGTGCTGTCGGCCGCCGTGTGGTTCGTGTTCGGCTCGCTGATCGTCCCCGCGTTCATGGACGGCCTGGAATGGCGGGTGTTCGTCTACGCGTTCCTGAGCCTCACCCTGATCCGGATGATCCCGGTGGCGCTGTCGCTGCTCGGCACCCGCGTGCCCTGGCGGGAGCGGTGGGCGCTGGGCTTCTGGGGCCCGCGCGGCCTGGACAGCATGGTGCTCGGCATCATCGCCCTGGACCAGCTGTCCGGCCTGGACGCCGACTGGGTCGCCGACGTCGTCGTCGTGGTGATCGCCCTGAGCATCCTGGTCCACGGCCTGTCGGCCCGCTACTTCGCCCGCTGGTGGGTCCACCGCCACCGCGCCGCCCCGGGCTGAGTAACCCGCCGCCCGGCGTGCGAACCGCACGCCGGGCACCGGCGGACGGGACCGGTGTGACGTTCCGAAAGCTCAGACGGCGGCGAGCACGCCGGGGATCTCGTCGGCCAGCTCGCGGGCGAGGAACCCGATCCGGCCGAAGCGCGGCGCGAGCCGCTGGGCGCTGCCCGCGTGCGCGTACGCGGCCCAGCACGCGGCCTGTGCCGGTTCGGCGCCCCGGCACAGCAGCCCGGTGACCAGGCCCGCGCGCACGTCGCCGCTGCCGGAGGTGCCCAGGCCGCTGCCGCCGGTCTGCTCCCACCAGGTGCGCCCGTCCGGGTCGGCGATGCGGCCGAACAGCGACACCACCGCGTGGTAGCGCTCGGCGATGCGCAGCGCCGCCGCGGACAGGTCGTCGCCGAGGTCGTCCTCGCCGAGTAGGTAGCGCGCCTCGGTCAGGTTCGGCGTGAGCAGGTAGCGGCCCGGCCGGGCGGTGGTCAGCGACGGGTCGCGGCTGAGCGCGCCCAGGGCGTACGCGTCGAGCACGATCGTGGTGCCCTCCGGTGCGGCGTCCAGCACGTGCCGCATGATCTGCGCGGTGTGGTCGATGTCGGCCAGGCCGGGCCCGATCGCGATGGCCGAGGCCTCGGCGGCCAGCTCGGCCAGCCGTACGGGCAGCGGGCCGGGCGTCTCCGGCAGGTCCAGCACCAGCGCCTCCGGCACCTGGATGCTCAGCGCGGACGCGGTGGACTCGGCCACGGCCAGCTGCAGCACCCCGGCACCGGCGCGCAGCGCGGCCACCCCGGCCAGCAGCACCGCGCCGGGCGTGTGCCGGGAGCCGCCGACGACCAGCGCGGTGCCGCGGCTGTCCTTGCCGCCGTCGGGTTCGGGCAGCGGCCAGTCGCGCAGCAGCTGCACGGTGACCACCCGCGGCTCAGACGGGTTCGGCACGGACGCCCTCCTCGGCGGTGCGGGCCGTGTCCTGCGCGCGCAGGTGGCCGACGTCGTTGAAGGTCTGCGGCGCCAGCCGCCCGTCGCCGTCGGCGGCCCAGACGCTGACCGACGCGTTGGCGATGACCTGCCGCCGGGACAGCTCCATCAGCTCCTGCTCGGTGACGTCCTCCACCAGGTAGCGCACGAGCTGCACCACGACGTCGTGGGTGACCAGCAGGACCCGGCCGCCGGCGTGGTCGCGGCGCAGGTCGGCCAGCAGCGCGCGCAGCCGCAGGGCCACGTCGGCCCAGGACTCGCCGCCCGGCGGGCGGTAGTAGAACTTGCCGAGCCGGTGGCGGCGCTCGGCCTCCTGCGGGTAGAACCGGCTCACACCGTGGGTGGTGAGCAGGTCGAGCTGCCCGAGGTCGCGGTCGCGCAGGCGCTCGTCGCAGCTCCAGGACAGGTCCAGGCCCTCGGTCGCGGCGCGGCCGGTCTCGACCGTGCGCAGGTACGGCGAGAACAGCACCAGGTCCGGCCGGGGCACCTCGCGCAGCCAGCCGCGCACCGCGGTGGCCTGCTCCAGGCCCAGTGGCGACAGGGGCACGTCCGGGTCGCGGGGGGCGAGGTCGAGGCGTTCCGCGCCGGCCCGCTCGGCCTGCAGCGCGGCCAGGTTGCCGATGCTCTCGCCGTGGCGCACCACGCCCAGCCATGCCAGTTCGCCCATGTTCCCTTCCTGCGTCACCGGCCGGTGCTCGGCGGCCGGGGCGGCTCGCCCGGCCGGGTCACCGGCAGGGATCGCGTACCCGCGAACGGGCCGCAGGAAACGGCGTGGACGCGCGGCCGCGCACGGCCGGCGTCCACGCCGTCTCCGGGAAGATCAGCCGAGCAGTCCGCCCAGGCCGTCGGCGGTCGCCGCGCCGCCGGGCGCGCCACCGGGGCTGGGCAGCAGGCCGCCGCCGGGCAGCAGGTCCCCGCCGGGCAGGGGCAGGTTGTTCAGCAGGCCGCCGACGATCGGCAGGTTGCCGAGCAGGTCGCCGATGATGGGAAGGCCCTCCGGCGTTCCGGTCTGCGCCTCCGCCGTGTTCGCGGGGGCGGCGCTGGCGGCGGTGGGCAAGGACAGGGCAGCGCCCGCGAGGAGCACGGCTGCGCCGAATCGTTTCATATGGCTCATAACCACCCAACGACGTCGAGCTGTGCCGGGTCGCGGGACAGCCGCCCCCGAAACCGGCGCACACCAGCGGCCCCGACCCCGTCGCCACCCACGAACGTCGATGGCTTCCGGGGCGGCTCAGGCGTGCGACTGCAGCGCGATCGCGGCCACCGCCGTGTCGACGGCCCGGATGAGATCGCGATGGTCGGCAGGCAGGGACCGCTGCAGCAGCGCCAGCCGGTCGCGGACCTGCCCGCCCGACAGCGACGGCGCGACGATGTCCAGCCCCACTCCCGTGGCCAGCATCGCCAGCAGCGCCGACTGCGGATCGAAGTCGCTGGGCCGCCCCAGCAGGAAACCCAACCGCACGGCCGAACGGGTCGCCTCCGTCGGGTCGCTCGCCGGGAACCGGGTCTGCACCCGGCCGGTGAAGCTGCGGCTCGTCTCGCGCCGGATCACACCCTTGCCGGCCATCCGGTACGCCACCAGCTCGGTGATCTCCGGACGCAGGTGCGCCACCCAGTGGTGCAGCGCGTGTCCCGCACCGACCCGCTGCAACTGCGCCACGACCTGGTCGGTGACGGGATCGCCGGTCTGCCGGGCGGTCCACCCGGCCAGCTTGCCGTCCTGCACCGACAACGTGCCCGCCAGCAGCAGCTCGCCCAGCGCGGCGGCGGCCAGCCCGCAGCCGAGCATGTCGACGCTGACCCGCACCTTGCCGCTGTACTCGTCGTGTCCCATCTGGAACAGCTCGTCGGCCAGCGCCAGTCCTGCCATCGATTCCCCCCAATAGACCTCCGGAAACGGCGATGTGGCCGGGGATCGCGCCCCGGCCACATCGCCCAGCTCCTGTTACCGGTGTGCGGCGCCCAGCGCCTTCAACCGGCCGTGCACACCGTCGTACGCGCTCGTCCGGCCCAGATAGGACTTGGCCAGCTTCGCCACCATCGTGTAGTTGGTGTCGCAGACGTTGCCGACCGGCGCCTCCCCGGCCTGGCTGACCAGCTGCAGCGAGTCCAGCAGGTCCAGCCCGGTCAGCCCGGACACCCAGGTGACCAGGTCGTGCTGGCTGATCCGGAACGCGTCCTCCAGCGGCCGGGCCGAGCCGGTCGCCATCAGGTGCGTGTCGGACTCCAGCCGCGGCCACGGCGTCGACACGCCCTTGATCACGTCCACGACCAGCACGGTGTCCATCGCCGCCTCGATCGCGACGCCGGACACCTCGCCCTGGCCCTGCCGGGCGTGGCCGTCGCCCACGGCGAACAACGCCCCCTCGACGTTGACCCCGAAGTACGCCGTCACGCCCGACCGCAGCTCGGGAGTGTCCATGTTGCCGCCGTGCGCGTCCGGCGTGATCGTCATCCGGGCCTCGAACGCGCCCGGCGCGACCCCGACCGTCCCGTGCATCGGGTCCAGCGGCAGGTCCACCGTGAACGGCGAGTTGCGGGCCGAGTAGCGGGCGGTGCCCGCGGCCAGGTCCAGGTCGTACACCCAGACCCGCTCCTCCAGCGGCGGCTGCAGCGTCGCCGTGTGCGACGTCGACGTCAGCGCCCCGAAGTGCGGGAACGTGCTCGACACGGCCCAGTCGCGGGCCGGGGTGATCGACACGAAGTGCAGCGCCAGGGTGTCTCCCGGCTCGGCCCCCGCCACGTAGAAGGGGCCGGTGACCGGGTTGAGGTACGGGAACCGGCACACCTGCGAGGGCAGGTCGCCGAAGCCGCGCACCACGCCGCCGAAGCAGTCCTCGGTGCGGATCCTCAGCACGTCCCCGGGGCGGACCTTCGCCACCGGCGGGTTCCCGCCGAAGGTGTAGGCCAGCTGCTCCGGGGTCGGATCGAACTCGATGTACTCACTCATCGCCTACTCCGCGCCGATGCCCGACAGCCTCGGGCGGCGGCCGATCGCGTACAGCACGACGAGGGTGAGCAGGCCGAGGCCGACCCAGACCAGGCCGGTGACCTGGGTGTAGATCTTCATGTGGACCAGCACGGCGACCAGCAGGCCGGCGCCGACGACCGGCACGACCAGGTGCAGCAGCCAGTTGCGGCTGCCGTTGCGCACCACGTAGTGCCAGATCACGGCGGCGTGCAGCATCAGCCAGGCGATCATCGCGCCGAAGTTCACCATGGTGGCGATGAGCGTGATGGTGTCCTCGCCCTTCTCGGTGAGGTAGTACAGCGCCGTGCCGGAGATGGCCAGCGAGATGACCGCAGTGAACAGCACCGCGTTGACCGGCGAGGCGTGCCGGCTGGACACCTTGGCCAGGAAGCCCGGGAGCTGCTTGTCGCGGGCCATCGCGAACAGCAGGCGCGACAGCGCGGTCTGCGCGACCATCGAGTCCGGCAGGCCCCACGCGATGGCGGTGGCGACCAGGCACAGCGTGGCCAGCCACGGCGCGCCCGCGGCGGCCTCGGCGGCGGCGTAGAACGCGTTGCCGACGGTGGCGGCGTCACCGTTGATCAGCCCGGCCGGGTCGGCGACGAACAGCGAGGCGACCCAGGTCTGGGCGATGAAGATGAGGCCGGCCAGCATCAGGACCACGGCCATGGCCCGGCCGACCTGGCGGGCGCCGCCCTTGCTCTCCTCAGCGAGCATCGAGATGCCGTCGAAGCCGAGGAAGCTCAGCGCCGCGACCGACACCGCCCCGAGCACCAGGCCGAAGCTGAAGTTGTCGGAGCTGAAGAACGCGGCGGTCCAGTCGCCGTTGCCGCGGCCCTCGGCCAGGCCGATGACGCCCATGACCAGGAAGATGCCCAGCACCAGCAGCTCGGCGGCGATCATGATGTTGATGGCGACGGCGGTGAGGCGGATGCCGAAGTAGTTGATGACGGCGTTGATCGCGACGAAGGCGACCAGCCAGATCCACGCCGACACCGCCGGCACCGCGGCCTCGATGGTGACCGACGCGACCAGGTACAGCAGGCCCGGCACCAGGAAGTAGTCCAGCATGATCGCCCAGCCGGCGACGAAGCCGACCGCCGGGTGGATGCCGCGGCCCGCGTAGTTGTACACCGAGCCCGCGATCGGGAACGCCTTGATCATCTGGGCGTACGACGAGGCGGTGAACAGCATGACGATCAGGCCCGCCACGTACGCGAGCGCCACCATGCCCGACGACGCCTGGTACACCGAGCCGAAGATCGCGAACGGGGCGATCGGCACCATGTAGATCAGGCCGTAGAACAGCAGGTCGGTGAAGCCCAGCGACCGCCGCAGCTGCGGGGTGTACCCGAACTTGCTGAGATCGGGGTCGCCGGCCGGCGTTGCCGCGTCCCCCGCGGCCGCCGGGGCAGGCGTTAGCACGGACATATCCGAGCCTCCAGTGATGGCAGATGTTGACGTAGAGTGGCGCGCCGCGCACGCCTGCGCTCCCATTGGCGACCACTACCGGCGCGTCGGATAGGTGTCCCATCCGGACAAGTGAATGGAACGGCTAGTTGTCCGCTCCGTCCAATGCGGCCAGTGCCTCCCGGACGAACGGGTGAGTCGCCGACAGGTTCGTGTCGGCGAGCACCATCGACAGCAGTCGACGCGCGTCGGCCACCGACCCGCCGTCGGCGTCCCGCCGCCTGCGCCGCCGGCCGTCGCTGGCCTGCTGCTCGACCCGCACCGCCGGCCACAGCCCGGCCAGCGCCCCACCGGTCTGCAGCACCTCGTCGCAGCGGCGCGCCAGGTCCTCGGTCGGCCAGCGCTCGCCCGACTCGACCTTCGCGATCATCGCCTCACTGTGCGGCATCCGCTGTGCCAGCCTGCCCTGCGAGTATCCGCGCACGCTCCGCCACCAGCGCAGCTGAGCTGCGAAGTCACGCGCCGCGGCCGCCTGCTCGCGGCCGGAGAAAGGCTCGGTCATACCCCGCCTCCGAGGGGTTCCAGTATCCACAAAGGACGTACCGTATACCGCGCCCCCCATGCGGCGGAAACCGCAGACAGTAAACCGCAACCAATTGCATGAGTCCATGCATGGATTTCTGCGACCTTCGGTGTGCCAGAACTGGTCTGACCACTTGACCACCTGACCAATGTGGGCGCACCGTGGACCCATGGCCCTGGAGAAGATCCGGCGACGTTCGGTGCCCGGCGAGGTGTACGACCAGATCCTGCGCGAGCTCGTCGACGGCAGCTACCGCCCCGGCGAGCCGCTGCCCAGCGAGCGCCGCCTCGCCGAGGCCCTCGGCGTGAGCCGCCCCGCCGTGCGCGAGGCGCTGCAGCGCATGGCCCACGCCGGGCTCGTCGACGTCCGGCAGGGCGGCTCGACCACGGTCGCCGACTTCCGCCGCTCCGGCGGCCTGGACCTGCTCCCGCACCTGCTGCTGCCCGGCGGCGACGTCGACCTGTCGGTAGCCCGCAGCATCCTCGAAGCACGCCTGGCCGTCGGCCCGAAGGTCGCCGAGCTGGCCGCCCGGCGCGGCGGCCCCGCCGCCCGCGACGTGCTCGAACGGGCCGTCGCCGCGATCGCGGACGACACCGACCCGGTCGGGCGGCAGCGGCGCGCGCTGGCGTTCTGGGCGCACGTCGTCGAGGCCGCGGACTCGATCGCGTTCCGGCTGATGTTCAACAGCCTGCGCGCCGCGTACGAACCCGCCCTCGCGGCCCTGGCCACGGTGATGGCGGCGGAGGTCGACCGGGTCGGCGACTACCGCGACCTGACCGCGGCGATCACTCAGGGCCGGCCGGACGACGCCCACCGCCTGGCGCACGACCTGCTCGGCAACGCCACCCGGGAGCTGCTGCGCGCCCTCGACGCGCTGGAACGCGCCCAGCCCTGACCTGCCGCCGGAAGACCGGCCGTCACCTGCCTGCCCGGCCGTGGCCTTCCCGACGGAAGACCGATCGCCACCTCCTGGAAGGAGCCCAGCCGTGACCTCCGACGACAAGGCCGCCGCCGAGCGCGCCGCCCGCCGCCGCCTGGCCGAAGACGAGGCCGACATCGCAAGCCGCCGCGCCGCCGCACCGCTGCGCCAGGTCTTCGGCCGGTTCTGGCGGCACCCGAGCCCCTGGATGATCCTCGCCGTGCTGGCCGCCGCGCTGACCTGGCGCATCGCGGAGGGCGGCTGGCAGCGCGGCGACCTGTGGGCGCCCGTGGTCCTGGTTGCCCTGTTCCCCCTCCTGGAATGGCTGGTCCACGTGTTCGTGCTGCACTGGCGGCCGCGCACCGTGGGGCGGCTGACGGTCGACACCGAGCTGGCCCGCGACCACCGCCGCCACCACGCCGACCCGCGCGACGTCCCGCTGGTGTTCATCCCGTGGCGGTCCCTGGCCGCCGTCATCGCCGGGTACGCGGCCCTGGCGCTGCTGGCGTTCCCGCGGCTGGGCCAGGCGCTCACCTTCATCGCGGCCGTCGCCGCGGTCGGACTGGCCTACGAGTGGACGCACTACCTCATCCACAGCGAGCACCGGCCCCGCAGCCGCCTGTACAAGGCCGTGTGGCGCAACCACCGGCTGCACCACTACCGCAACGAGCACTACTGGTTCACCGTCACCAGCAGCGGCACCGCCGACCGCCTGTTCGGCACCTTCCCCGACCCGGCCGCCGTGCCGGTCTCCCCCACCGCGAAGAACCTGCACGCCGCGGGCTGACCCCCACCACGAGCGAAGCCCCGCGCACGCCGGGCGTGAACGGGGCTTCGCTCGTGGCGGCCGCGGGTCAGCGCGGCTCGCGCCACATCGGGTACATCGGCGGGCCGCCGCCGGGCAGGTGGTACGCCTCGCCCATCAGCTCGAACCCGTGCCGCAGGTACAGGTCCCGCGAGCCGGTGGTCGAGGCCTCCAGGTACGCCGCGACGCCGTCGGCGTCGAGCTGCGCCAGCCGCCGCGTGAGCAGCCGCCCGCCCAGCCCGGCGTTCTGCCGCCCCGGCGCCACGGCCAGCAGCGCCAGGTGGAAGTGCGGCCGCCCGTGCGGGTGGTGCGCGGCGAACACCTCGTCCAGCAGCGTGAACCGGGCCAGGTGCGGCCCGGCCAGCTCGGCCAGCCGCTCGTCGTACCCGTCGATCCACGGCGCGTCGGTGGTCGCGTCGAACCAGACCGCGACCGCGTCGTCACCGATGGTGTCGACGGCGCCGTACTTCAGCGCGTGCTCGGCGAACCAGCCGAACTGCACGCCCATGATCCGCTCGCGCTCGGCGGCGTCGTCCATCAGCCACGCCGAGACGGCCAGCTGCTGGAAGGCGCCGGCGATGAGCCGGCCCGCGGCCGCGGTGTCGACGGCGGGCGCCGCCTCCACCGCGTCCGGGCGGGTCATACCCCGACCTTCTCGGCCTCCGGCGCGGCGGCGGCGGTATTGACCTGGCCGGCCTCGACGCCCCGGCCGATGCCCTGGTACAGCGCCGGGTTGCTGCCGCGCAGCACCACCGCCCAGACGATGCCGACGACGGCGAGCACCAGGTACAGGCCGGGCAGGATCCAGCGCACCGGGTCGGTCTCCTCGACCATCAGCATGGTGCCGTAGTCGCGCACGGTCTGCTGCGCCGCCCAGATCAGGAACGCGGCCGCGAGGATCGGGGCGACCAGGCGGGTCCACACGTTCTCGCCGCGCTTGTCCTTGGCGAAGTACACCACCACGGCGACGCTGGTCGCGGCGAGCAGCAGCAGGATGCCGAAGCCGCCGGTCATGCCCAGCCAGAAGAACAGGTGGGTGAACGGGTCCCAGCCGGCGAGGGCGTAGACCGCGATCACGACGAAGCCCAGCACGCTCTGCAGCACCGAGGCGGCCACCGGGGCGCCGGAGCGGGCGCCGGTGCGGGCCAGCGAGCGCGGCAGCACGCCCTCGCGGGCCAGCGAGAACGTGTAGCGGGCCACGGTGTTGTGGTAGGACACCATCGCCGCGAAGATGCTGGTCACCAGCAGCACGTTGCCGATGTCGGCGGCGACCGCGCCCAGGTGCGTGCCGGCCAGCGCGAAGATGAGGTCGGCCTGGGCGGCGTGCTCCTGCGACTGGGCCACGATGTTGTCCGGGCCGGTGGCCACGGTCAGCGACCACGACGTCAGCGCGTACACGAAGACCATGACCGCGAGGCCGCCGAAGGTGGCCAGCGCGATGGTGCGCCGGGAGTCGCGCGACTCCTCGGAGAAGACCGGGCCCGCCTCGAAACCGGTGAAGCCGGTGACGGTGACGACCAGCACCGCGCCGAGCGCGCCGGGGATGAACAGGTTGTCCGGGTTGAACGCGGCGAACGAGACGCCGCCGTCGGCCGGGTTGGCCAGGAACACCAGGTCGTAGATCAGCACGATGAGCAGCTCGGCGCCGAGCAGGACCAGCAGCACCTTGCTGTTGAGCTCGACGCGGGAGATGCCGAGCACGGTGGTGAGTGCCCAGCCGACCAGTGCGATGATCCACCAGGAGATGTCCCAGCCGAACATCACGTTGAGCAGGCCGCCGGTGGCCACGCCGAAGATGCCGTAGAGGCCGATCTGCAGCAGGTTGTACGACAGCACCGCCACCAGCGCGGCGCCGACGCCCGCCGGGCGGCCCAGGCCCTGGGAGATGTAGGAGTAGAACGCGCCGGCGTTGCGGATGTGCCGCGACATGGCGACGTAGCCGACGGTGAACAGCGCGAGCGCCGCGCCGATGATCAGGATGCCCAGTGGGAAGCCGATGACCTGGATGTTGGCCCAGCCGGCCACGATGACGCCGCCGATGACCATCAGCGGTGCGGCCGCGGTCAGCGCGAACGAGGCCACCGAGGCCGAGCCGAGCCGGTCGGCGGCGAGCGCCGAGGACAGCGCGGAGCTAGGGGGTGCGGACACGGTGTTGCTCCTTACAAGGGGGGTGGGGGGTGAGGGGGGTGAGTAGGGGGTCGGGGATGGTTCAGGTGAGCGTCGCCACGCCTTTGCTGACGGCGAGTTCGGTCTCGGCGATCAGCACCCGCAGCGGCTCGTCGAGCACCGCGATGATGTTGGCCAGACTGCGACCTCGCACGTCGTCCCAGGCGAAGGTGTTGCTCAGACCGGTCGCGAAGACCAGCCCGGCGAGGATCCGGTCTGGCAGGACCAGGTCCTCCTGGCGGCGCAGCCGCCCGATGATCCGGGCCGCGGGCCACGCGGCGTCATTGACGGACACCGGCATGAATCTTCGCTGCACGCCCAGCAGTCGGCGCGTCTCGACCAGTTGGAGCGCCCCCGCGGCGGTCAATCTGACGGCGATGTCGGCTTCCGCGGTGCGACCGAGGAAGGCCAGCCAGTCCCGGGCCGGATGCAGCTGCGGCTCGGCCAGCAGCTGGCCGTGCACCCGGGCGAGCAGCGCGTCAGGCGGCGGCGGCGCCTGACGCACCGCCACCCCCTCGACGGCGGGACGCACCAGGTCCAGCAGGCACAGCTCGGCCAGCAGCGCGGCGGCGAGCCCGAAACCGACGGCTTTGGCGTGCAGCCGGGAGTCACCGCTGACATCGTCATGCGTCATCAAGTAGAACTCGTCGGCGATTGGCACGGACGCACCCTACAGAATGGATCTACGCCCTGTCACGGTCGGCCACGAGCTGTTAACGCTCCCAGATCGACGGACAGGGCGCCCGATGCGCACATCGGACGCCCTGCTGGTGAAAACGGTGTTACGACTGAGTGACCGTCAGGTTGTCGAACCCGGCCTCGACCAGGCTCGCCGTGCTGGCGTCGGCCGCCTCGACCAGGAAGCGCACGCTCTGGCCCGCGTACGCGGTCAGGTTCGCCGAACCCGCCCCCCACGCGCCGTTGCGGTTGCTCGCCGCGCCGCTGATCGTGGACAGCACCGTCGTCCCGCCGCTGTGCACGATCGAGATGCGCAGGTAGTCGGCGCTGGACGAGTTCGACCCGTGCGCCAGGTACCACTGCCAGTTCGCGCCCAGCGTGCCGGTGGCCGGCAGCGTGATCGCGGGCGAGCGGATGGAGCTGACGCCGCCGTCGAGGTCGAAGTCACCGGCCGCGGTGCCCGCCGACAGCCCGGTCGCCAGGTCGTTGCTGCCCGCGAACGGGGTCAGCTGCTTGGCGCCGCTGGAGTTGGTGGCCTGCGCCGCGCCGCGCGCCCACTGCCCGACGGTCGCGGTGTCGGTGCCGTTCGGGTTGGCGGTCCAGCCGGTCGAGGTCTCGAACGTGTCGGACCACACCGTGGTGCCGCCACCGCCGCCGCAGTACGTCGCCTCCTTGCCGATCGCCCGGTACGGGCAGTCGGCCTGCTCGGCGAACAGCAGCACGGCGTTGCGGTTGCGGGAGGTCTGCGCCGGGATCACCTCGTCGGGCGGGTAGAAGCCGCCGCCGCTGCCGGAGCTGCCCGGGTACATCTCGAAGGTGTACGCCCAGATCCGGTGCACGCCCCACATCCAGTCGATGGAGGTGCCGTCGGCGACGTAGAGGTCGCTGGACTGCTCCGGGGTGTACTGGTTGGTGGCGGCCATCTGCTGGCCCAGCGCGGCGAAGGTGTTGTATTCGTCGGCGCTCATGCCCGCGGGGTTGTTGGCCGTGGTGTACCCGAACGGCCACAGGATGAGCTGCGAGTACGTGTGGAAGTCGATGTTGGCCTTGATCTGCTGGACGCCGCCGACCACCCGGCTGTTGACGAAGTTGCGCAGGTTCTGCGACTCCGGCGCGGAGAACGCCGACGGCCCGCGGTAGGTCTCGCTGCTGGTGGTGCCGCTCGACCCGCCGCAGCAGCCCCACTGGTAGGACCAGTTGCGGTTGAGGTCGGTGCCGACGTTGCTCGACCCGCTGTTGGGCTGGCGGTTCTTGCGCCACGACCGGTAGCTGCCGGTGGCGATGTCGTACTCGCCGCCGTCGGGGTTCATGTCCGGCACGATCCAGATCTCGCGGCTGTTGACGATGTTCGTCACCCGGCTGTCGCTGCCGTAGCCGCTGGTGAACATGTTCATCAGGTAGATGGCCATCTCGACCGTGAGGTGCTCACGGGCGTGCTGGTGGTGGTTGAACAGGATCTCGACCTCGTTCTCGTCGGTGGCGACGTTGTCCGAGATCTTGATCAGGGGCATGTTGCGGCCCTCGTAGGAGTTGCCGATCGTGGTGACCCGGAAGATCGACGGATATGCCGAGGCGAGTGAGTTGATCACCGCCATCATCTCGCTGTAGTCGTGGTAGTTCGAGTCCGCCGGCGGGAACGCCAGGGTGCCGACGTCGCCGTGCGCGTGCGGCTCGGCGGCGGCCTGCTCGACGGTGAAGCCGAGCGCCTGGATGGCCTTGATCTCGCCCTTGGTGGCGGTGATGTCGAGCACGCCGTGGTCGAAGCCGTCGATCGCGGCACCGGTCCTGGCGATGGCGTTGCGCTGGTCGAGGGTCTTGACGTTCAGGACCGAGTACTGGCCCGACGCGCCGGTGACCTCCGGGCCGATCGGGGCGCCGTCGGCCGGCCCGGTCAGGACCATGGCTCCGGCGAGCGCCGCGGTGGATACGAGGACGGACAACCGTCTCCGCATGTCTGCCTCCAAATAGGGGTTCGAGGAGGCACACAGCAGACCATCAGAATCATGGTCATTGCAATATATGTCGATCTCTCAGTGCCTGCTCCGCCGCAGGTCGAAAGGATTTCGCCGCCCACCTCCGCCTGAGCAGCCACGACGGAACCCCATAACACCGCGGAGGGCCCGTTCTGAGATGGGCGCCGCGCGGCCCTGCCCCGGATGCGGCGGCGGCGACCTCAGCCGACCAGCTCAGAGCGGGTATGCTCGATCCCGATGAAGCTGGTACTCGATCTCCACGAGATCTTCAACAAGGGACGCGACATCGAGCGCGCCCTCAACGACATCATGGCCGAGGCCGTCGCCAAGAAGGCCCCCATGATCGAGATCATCCCCGGCAAGGGTTCCGGCGCCCTCAAGAAGACGGTGCTGCGCTTCCTCGAGCGCAAGGACATCAAGCAGATGTACCACCGCATCGAGAAGGACTCCAAGAACTTCGGCCGCCTCTTCGTACATTTCCGCCACGCCAAACCCGGCCGCCGCTGAGCGCCGATCTTGCGCGAGGTGTGGGTACGACACACTCCTTTCGGGCAAAAGGGCAACAGTTCGCGCAAGATCGTCTGGATCATGGGACCCGCGGTGGCGAGAACGGGCACCGAAAGGGCAGCATGTAGCGCGTGCCGTCTCCGACCTCACTGTCCGACATCCGTGCCGAAGCCCTCGCCCGCCGCGACCGCGGCGACCTCCACAGCGCCCGGACGCTGCTGGAACAGGCGCTCGAAGCCGCCACCATGGCCGCCGGCGAGGATCACCCCGAGGTCCTGACGACCGGCCACCTGCTCGCCACCCTGCACCGGCAGGCCGGCGACCTCTCCCAGGCCCGGCGCGTGCTGGAGAACGCCCTCTACGCCGGCAGCCACCGCCTCGGCGACGACCATCCGATGATGCTGTCGATGTCGTTCGACCTCGCCCAGATCGCCGACGAGCTCGGCAACCGGCACGAGGCCCGCCGCCAGTACAGCCGGGTCGCCAAGTACGGCCCGCAGGTGCCCGGCTTCGACCCGCAGCAGATCGCCGCCGCCCGCGCCTGGCTCGGCCCCGACGCCCCGCCCGCACCGGCGGCCCCGACCCCGCCCGCGCCGCCGGCCGCGCCCGCCGCGCAGGCCGAACCGCCGACGCAGGTGCTGCCCACACAGACGCGCCCGGTCGCGCCCGACCCGCAGCCGGAGCCGCCTACCCAGGTGCTGCACCCGCGCACGTCGGCGGCCCCCGCTGCCGATGCCGAGCCGCCGACGCAGCCGATCCAGCGCCGCACCCCGCAGCTGCCGAAGCAGGACCATCCGCATACGCAGACCCAGGTCCTGCCGGTGATCAGCATCGACCGGCCCACCGTCGGCGTCGGCCCGCAGAACCCCCCGGCCCCGCCGGTCACCCCCACGCCGCCCACGTCGAACCCGCCGACGCCGCCCATCGGGCCGGTGACGCCGACCCCGCAGGTGGCGTCCACCCCGCCGGTGACGCCGGGGCCGCAGACCAGGCCGACGTCGCCGGTGACCCCCGCGCCGCAGCTGCCGCCGGCGCCGCACACCCACACCGCGCCGCCGGTCGCCTCCGCGCCGCCCGCGCATGCGGGACCGCAGCTGCCCCCGGCGCCGTACGGCGGGCCCGCCATCCCCGTGACGGCCCCGCCCCAGACGCCCGCCCGGCACGTGCCCGAGGCGCAGCCGCAGCCCATGCCCGCGCCGACCGTCTTCACCCAGCCGATGGCCGCACCCCCGCCGGCCAGGCGCAACCGGGGCCCGGTCATCGCCGCCACCGCCGCGGCCGTGGTCGCGGTGCTCGCCGCCGTCACCACCCTGCTGCTCGTGGTGCTGCCCAAGAACGGGCAGGACGACCCGCCCGCCGTCGACCCCCGCCCCGCCGCGGACGTGCTGCTGACCAGCGAGCCCAACGGCGACATCACCATCAGCTGGTACGACCCGTCGGAAGGCCTCGCCGCGCAGCTCGTGCTCGGCGGCCGCCCCGGCGAGCAGCTGGCGCGCATGGGCACCCCCGCCAACGGTGACACGCAGTACACCGTGCGCGGCCTGAACCGCAACTGGGACTACTGCTTCGTCATCATGAGCATCTACTCCCAGACCGACCTGGTGCAGTCCGAACCCCAGTGCACCAAGCGCGCGACCGCGACGGCACCGTCGCCCAGCGTGACGGGATGAGCGTCCTCACTCGACTTTCACCCTTGACCTGCAACGCCTAGGATGACGACGGCTTTGAGCAAGGACGCCAGTCGACGAGCGGGGTGACCTCACCGCCCCGCGTCAGGGGGAGGGCTGGATCCATGGCGGATCTGTCACCGAGTGCCATAACACGCAAGGCGAGGACCAAGGGCGGCGCCGTCACCATCGTCACGGTGCTGGCGATGGTCGTCGCCATGGGCCTGACCTGGTTCGGCCTCAGCGCCGGCGACCACGTGTCGGCTGGATACGACAGCAGCTCGTGGCTGTGGAGCCTGACCAACGGCGAGCTGGCCCGCGTCAACGGGCTCACCGGCAAAGTGGACACCCGCTCGCAGGCGCTGGCCGCCTCGAAGGGCCACTTCGTGCAGGTCAGCCAGTCCGACCGGTTCCTGATCGTGCGCGACCAGCACACCGGCCGCATCAACGCGCTGGACCCGGCCACGCTGCAGGTCACCGCCGCCCAGGACTCGCAGGCGGGCCTGGGCGTCCAGGTCGCGCTGCACAACCAGTCGGCGTTCATCGTCGACCCGGTGCAGGGCGTGGTCCGGCAGCTCGACGCGGCGACGCTGCAGCCGATCGGCGAGCCGCTGCGCTACCCGCCGGGCATCACCGGCGGCCACTTCGACGGCACCGGCCGGCTCTGGATCGCGGTGCCGAGCCAGGGCACCGTGTCGGCGATCACACCCGCGCCGCTGTCGCCGCCGTCGGGCGGCACCGGCGGCAGCGGCCCGTCGCTGGTGCGCACCGAGCCGGTCGCCGAGGCGTTCCACGACCTGGCGCTGTCGGCGCTCGACGACGGCGTCGCGGTGCTCGACCAGACCAACGGCAAGCTGACCGTGCTGCGCGGCGACGACCTGAAGAAGGTCGACGTCACCAAGGCCGTCGGCGGCGAGCTGCCGACCCGCTCCACCGGGTCCGAGGTGCCGGTGACGATCACCGAGGGCCGCCACGTGTACGTCATCGACGGCGACCAGGTCCGCGAGTTCACGGTGCCCGGCGACGGCACCCGGCTGCGCCCGGCGGTGGCCTGGGCCGGGCGGCTGTACGTCGCCGACGACGGCAGCGGCAAGGTGTACGCCCTCGACCGCGACGGCAAGCTCGTCGACACCATCGAGGTGCGCGGCGCCGCCGGCGCGCTGGAGCTCGAGGTGCGCGAGAACCACCTGTTCATCAACGCCCCCGCCGCGGCGACCGCGCGGGTGGTCGACGACAAGCACCGGGTGAAGGTGGTCGACAAGTTCGCCAAGGACGTGGTCGGCAGCGAGCCGCCGCCGGAGCTGCCCCCGCCGCCCCCGCCCGCGCCGACGATCGGCAAGCCGTCCGCCCCGCGCAACGTGACCGCCGCGTCGGGCGATACGCAGGTGCGCCTGAGCTGGGGCCGCGCCAACGAGAACGGCTCGAAGATCACCAGGTACGTGGTGGAGGGCGACGGGCGGACCTGGACGGTCGGCGCGCGCAACCGCTCGCTGGTCATCGACAAGCTGGTCAACGGCAAGACGTACACGTTCTCGGTGCACGCGGTGAACGGCAAGGGCGCGGGCCCGAGCCGCAAGAGCAACCCGGTCATGCCGACCGGCGAGGTGCCCGACGCCCCGACCGGGGTGAATGCGGTCGAGAAGCCCGACGGCACGGTCGAGGTCTCCTGGACCGCCGCCAACGGCCAGGGCCGCAAGATCAGCCGGTACGAGGTGACCGCGGTCAACGCGGGCAGCGGCGCGCTCATCGGTACCACCCCCGGCGCCACGAAGCTGGTCGTCAAGGCCGGTGAGCTGGAGTACGGCACGCAGTACGCGTTCACCGTGGTCGCGGTCAACGACAAGGGCGCGGGCTCGGAGGTGTCGCAGCCCTCGGGCACCGTGGTGCCGTTCACCAAGCCGGAGCAGGTGCGCAGCCTGTCCGCGGCCACCGTCGGCACGGCCAAGGGCACCATCAAGGTGGACTGGGCCGCCCCCGCCGACAACGGCCGGCCGATCACCGGCTACCGGGTGACCGCCAAGGGCAACACCCAGACGGTCAACGGCACCGGCACCACCCTCGACGGCTTCGCCGACGGCGAGATCGTGTCAGTCGAGGTGTCGGCGGTCAACGAGGCCGGGCCCGGCCCGAAGGGCACCACCAGCGCGAAGACCATCGCCGACGCATCGGTCTCCAACGTCACCGGCAGCGCCGTGGGCTACAAGAACTTCACCGTGAAGTTCGCCTACGACGACGGCGGCGGCACGGCCACCTGCACGCTGACCATCAACGGCGCGGCCCGCGACATCGGCTGCAACACCGGCGCGGGCGGCTACACCGTCAACGAGGTCGCCACCGACACCCGCTACCAGTTCACGGTGTCGGTGACCAACGCGACCGGCAAGGCGGCCACCTCGGGCGCGGTGTCGGTCACCACCCGGCAGCTCAACGGCACCGTGCGCTGCGTCAACGGCGACTCCTACATCGACTGCTCCAGCGGCGTGGGCGTCTACTCCAACTCGCGGCAGCAGTCCAACGAGGCCGTCGGCGACGCGTACAACGGCACCACGTACAAGGCGTTCTGCTGGAAGCAGGGCACCAAGGGCAACCAGCAGGGCAGCGCCGAGCTGTTCGCCGCCAAGTACAACAACAACAAGCGCAGCGACAAGTGGGTGCAGATCACTTTCAAGGGCGCCCAGCGCTACATCCCGTTCATCTGGTTCAACCTCGACGACGGGGACAGCCTGGGTAACCTGCCCGAATGCTGAACCACCCGCTTCCCCGGCGTGCCCGCCCAGCGGCGGCGCGCCGGGGAAGCACCGTTTCCACCCACAAATCGAGCTAAAAGGACACGACCCGCGATGAACCAGCCCCTCCCACCACTGTCCGCCGGCCAGGTGCGCGCCTTCGCCGACCTGACCGCGAAGCTGGCCGGCGCCATCTCCACCGTGGTGCTCGGCAAGCCGGAGGTGGTCCGGCTGGGGCTGGTCGCCATGTTCGCCCAGGGCCACGTGCTGCTGGAGGACGTGCCCGGCACGGGCAAGACCACGCTGGCGCGCGCCATCGCCGCGTCGGTGCAGGGCGCCTGGCGGCGCATCCAGTTCACCCCGGACCTGCTGCCCTCCGACGTGTCCGGGGTGACCATCTTCAACCAGGCCAACCGCGGGTTCGAGTTCCACCCCGGCCCGATCTTCGCCAACATCGTCATCGCCGACGAGATCAACCGGGCCTCGCCCAAGACCCAGTCGGCGCTGCTGGAGGTCATGGAGGAGCGGTACGTCACCGTAGACGGCGTACGCCACGCGGTGCCCCGCCCGTTCCTCGTCGTCGCCACCCAGAACCCGGTCGAGATGGACGGCACCTACCGGCTGCCCGAGGCCCAGCTCGACCGGTTCCTGCTGAAGCTGTCCGTCGGCTACCCCGACGAGGCCGTCGAGATCGAGGTGCTGCGCGGCGCGAACCTGCGCTCCCCCGACGCGATCACGCCCGTCACCGACACCAAGACCATCGGCGAGGCCGTCGCGCTCGCGCACCGGGTCCACATCGCCGACCCGCTGTACGCCTACGCCGTCCGGCTGGCCGCCGCGACCCGCGAGCACAAGCACGTCCGCGTCGGCGTCAGCCCCCGCGGCGTCATCGCGCTCACCCGCGCCGCCAGCGCGTACGCCCTCACCGAGGGCCGCGGCTACGTGCTGCCCGAGGACCTCAAGGCCCTGCTGGAGCCGGTGTTCGCGCACCGGGTGCTGCTCACCCCCGACGCACAGCTGCGCGGGGTGACCGCGACCGAGGTGCTGCGCGAGGCCGTGGCGGCGGTGCCGGTGCCGCTGCCCGGCCAGCACTCCGCCGAGGCCGCCGCCTCCGGCCGGCACGCCTGACATGATCGTCACGCTGCGGGGGGCGGGCCTGAGCGCCGGCGGCGTCGCGCTGCTGGCCGGCGGCTTCGTCTTCGGCTATCCCGAGCTCGCGATCCTCGGCGCCACCGCCGTCATCGCCCAGCTGCACGCGCTCGCCCACGCCGCGCTGCGCCCGCGCCTGTCGGTCACCCGCGCCGTCGACCCCGACCGGGTGTCGCGCGGCGAGGGCAGCACCGTCACGCTGACCGTACGCAACACCGGCCGCTTCGGCGCCGCCACGCTGGTCGCCCACGACCGCTGCGGCCTGGCCCGCAAGGCCGCCACGGTGCCCGTGCCGCTGCTGCGCCCCGGCCGCGACACCGACGTGTCCTACCCGGTGCCCACCGACCGGCGCGGCGTCGTCGAGGTCGGTCCGCTGCAGGTCACCCGCCGCGACCCGCTCGGCCTGGTGTCGGTGTCGCGCAGCCACGGCGACACCGCCCGGATCTGGGTGTACCCGGCCAGCCACCTGATGCGGGCCGTGCCCGCGGGCATCTCCCGCAGCCTCGACGGCCGCCTCGACCGCGTCCCGCACGGCGCCATCACCTTCGACACCCTGCGCGAGTACGTCATCGGCGACGAGCTGCGCCACGTGCACTGGCGCACCAGCGCCAAGGTCGGCGAGCTGATGGTGCGCGAGCACCTGGACACCAGCCTGCCCCGGCTGGTGGTGCTGCTCGACGACCGCGCCGGATCGTGGGCCGACCGCGGCCCGGACGGCTCCGCCGCGTTCGAGAGCGCCTGCGAGGCCGCCGCCTCGATCGTGGCCGCCGCCACCCGCGAAGACCTGCCGATCACCCTGCACCTGGTCAGCGGGCCCGCCGCGGGCGGCAGCAAGATCCGCGGCGCCTCCCGCGACCTGCTGGACCTGCTCGCCGAGGCCGAGCTGCACACCACCGCCGACGCCGCCCCCGCAGTCGCCGACGAGCGCGGCACCGGCGGCGACCCGCTGGTCACCGCGACCAACCGGCTGCGCCAGCACCGCCCCGGCGACACCCTGATCTACCTCACCGGCACCGCCGGGCTCGGCGACCTGGCACTGGTCAGCGGGCTCAAGGGGCCGTTCCCGTCGGTCGCGGTCGGCATCCTCGGCCCCCGCGCCGCCGACGAGCCGCAACCGGCCGGGGTGCTGCTGCTGCGCGCCGAGGACGGCGCCGACTTCGCCGCGGTCTGGGACGGAGTGGCCCGATGGTGACCCGAAGACTGCTGCTCGCCTGCCGGCCGGCGACCCTGACACCGCACGCTGAGGGCAGGAACGGAGCGGCCCCATGGTGACCCGGTTCTTCCGCGCGCTGGTCTCCCCCGTCCTGATCACCGCGATGCTGGTGCTCAGCGGGCTGGTCGCCGACCGCATCTACGCCGGGGCGCTGCTCGCGCAGCTCGTCGCGGGCGCCGCCGTCGGCTCGGTGCTGGTCAGCCTGGCCTGCACCCGCATGCGCGCCTGGGCCGTCGCCCCGCTGTCCATGCTCGCGCTGGCCGGATACCTGGCCTTCGCGCTGCACCTGTCCGCGCAGCACGCCGCCGTCACCGGCGACCTGCTGACCGTCGCCGCCGAGGCGCTGCGCGACGGCATCCCCCGGCTGCTGGCCGTGCTGGTGCCGGTCGAGCCGCAGCCCGACACCGTCGCCGTGCCGATCGTCGCCACCTGGCTGGCCGGGCTCACCGCGGTGGAGCTGACCGCCCGCACCCGGCGCACCCTGGTCGGGCTCACCCCGCCGGTGGCGCTGTTCACCGGCGCGCTGTGGCTGGTCGGGCCGTCCGCACCGCGTACACCCTGGTATGCCCTGGCCTTCGCGGGCCTGGCCGTCGCGGCGCTGGCCTTCACCGGACGGGTCCGCACCCCCGACACCGGCGTCGACCCTGACACCGCCCGCGCGCTGCGGCTGCGCGCCGCGATCGCGGGCGGCACCGGCCTCGCCCTGATCCTGGCCCTGGTCGCCCTCGCCGCCCCACCGGTCGCACGGCAGGTCGACACCGCGCCGCTCGACCCCCGCACCCTCATCGACCCGCCGGACCTCGACGCGCTCGACGAGAACCCGCTCATCCGCCTGTCCGGCTGGGCCCTGCAGCCGCAGGAGAAGCTGCTAGACGCGGACCTGCCCGCCGACACCCGGATCCGGCTCGCGGTGCTGTCCGACTACGACGGAGTCACCTGGAAGGTCGGCGCGACCTACCGCCCCGCCGGGCGCAGCCTGCCCCGCCCGCCCGGCGAGCTGTCCACCGGCACCGTCGAGCAGCGCATCACCATCGCCGGGCTCACCGGCAAGCTGCTGCCCGCGGTCGCCACCCCCAGTCGCGTCGACGGCGTACGCGTCGCCTACGACCAGGCCACCGGCACCCTGATCCGCCCCGAAGGGCTCACCGAGGGCATGGCGTACACCGTCACCTCGCAGCACGCCGCACCCGACGTGAACCTGCTGCCCGCGGCCGACGTCCCGGGCGGCGACACGATGGCCCGCTACCTGACGCTCGGCCCGAACGTGCCGGAGAGCCTGTCCCGCCTCGCCCAGCAGCTCGGCGCCGACAACGGCGCCCCCTACCAGCGGGCGCTGGCGATCGAGCAGTTCCTCGCCGAGCACTACCGGCTCGACCCGCAGGCGCCCAGCGGGCACGCGTACCCCAACCTGAGCTTCTTCCTGTTCGGACCGGCCCACGGCGGCGGCCGCAAGGGCACCTCGGAGCAGTTCTCGGCCACGTTCGCGGTACTGGCGCGGCTGCTGAACCTGCCCAGCCGGGTCGTCGTCGGCTTCACCGCCCGCGCGGGCGCGCACCCGGTCACCGCCGGAGACGCGCTGGCCTGGCCCGAGGTGTACTTCGAGGGCCTGGGCTGGGTGCCGTTCCACCCGCTGCCCCAGCCCGACCAGCAGGCCAAGCCCCTAGAGGACGAGTTCAAGCCGGAGCCGGAGAAGTCCGAGCCACCGGAGTCTGAGGCCCCGATCCCGACCCTGCCCCCCACCGACGAGGCGAGCGGCCCGGCCGCCGGGCAGTCCGCCGGACCCGGCGACGGCGTGAACGTCGCCCTGGTCGCGGGTGCGGGCGGCGGCGGCCTGGTGCTGCTGCTGCTCGCCGCGTTCGTCGTGTTCGTGCTGGTCGGGCGGGCCGCGCTGCGGCGCAGACGACTCGAGGAGGGCAGCCCCGAGCAGCGCATCGAGGGCGCCTGGCTGGAGGTCGGCGACGCACTGCGACTGGCCGGCCGCCCCGCGCCCGAACATCTCAGCGCCGCCGAGGTCGCCGCGCACGCCGCCGACGCGGCCGCGCCGGTGCGGGGAAAGCACGCGGTGCACCTGCGCGCGCCCGCGCTCGACGGGCTCGCCGACGCGGTCAACCAGACCGTGTTCGGGGCGGGCACGGCCCGCGACGCCGACGCGCAGGCGGCACAGGCCAGGGCGGTCGCGTACATCGGCGAGCTGAAGGCCCGCCGCTCCTGGTGGCGCCGCCTCATCTGGACCCTGCACCCCGGCCCGCTGCGCTGGCGCCGGAAGTGACCCGACCCAGCGTCGTCGAACAAACATCCGTCCGGACACTAAGATTGGGGGATGTCCGAGAACTCCGCGGTGAAGAGGCTCCGCCTCGCCCTCGACATGTACGAGACCGGCGAGCAGATGCAGCGGATGCGGCTGAGGCGACAGCGCCCGTCGGCCACGGACGCTGAAATCGAGGCTGCTGTTCGCGCGTGGCGCATCTCCAGGCCTGCTGCGCCTACCGGCGACGCCGTCGGCCGTGTCTCACAGAGATTCGCATGAACGTCCTCAGCGACGCCCTTCGCCAGGTCGCCTCTGATCTGGATCGCAGGAAACTGAGCTGGGCACTTGTCGGAGGGTTCGCGGTGTCGGCTCGCGCGGAGCCGCGGTTCACCCGTGACATCGACATCGCAGTCGCGGTCGGCACCGATGCCGACGCCGAGCAGCTTGTACGGTCGCTGATGGGCGACGGCTACCGCCTGTTCGCGTCCGTGGAGCAGGACGCGACCGGACGACTGGCGACGGTTCGGATGACCCGTAAAGTCACCGCTGACGACGAGGTGGTCGTCGACCTGTTGTTCGCCAGTTCCGGTATCGAACCGGAGATCGTCGCCGCGGCGGACCTACTGGAGATCCTCCCGGGCCTGACTCTGCCGGTCGCCAAAGCGGGACATCTGATCGCTCTCAAAATCCTCGCGCGTGACGACGAGTCCAGGCCGCAAGATCTCGCCGACCTGCGCGCCCTGCATGCCGAGGCCACTGCCGAAGACTTACAGGATGCGCGTGAAGCGCTGACGACCATCTCCAAGCGGGGCTATCACCGAGACCGTGACCTGCTCTCTGCATTCGAGAAGTCCGCACCACGTCAGGACTGACCCGCGACGGCGCGCAGTGCTTCCACGCTGCCGCACCTGGTCGTCACGAACCAGCCCTGGATCGCATCCTCGCGAGGTGCCAAGATCACTGTTTAGTGCCAGAAAGTGCGTTCTAGCTGCACTTTCTGACACGAGGCAGCGATCTGCGCCGCCAAAGTGGTTTGCCGGGGCGGGTCGGGTCGGGTGATAGTGCCGGGATGCGGATGCACGACGACCAGCTCACCGTGACACCGGAGACGGTCGGCGCGCTGATCGCCGAGCAGTTCCCGCAGTGGCGGCACCTGCCGGTCACCGAGCTGCGCTCGCAGGGCACGGTCAACGCCATCTTCCGGATCGGCGACGGGCTCACCGCGCGCCTTCCGCTGCAACCCGGCGACGTCGCGTCCATACGCCGGTGGCTGCGATCCGAAGCGGCGGCAGGGCGCGAGCTGGCATCCGCCACCCGCTTCCCCACGCCCGAGCCGGTCGCCGTGGGCGAGCCCGGAGCCGGGTACCCGATGCCGTGGTCGGTGCAGACGTGGGTGCCCGGCGTCATCGCCACCGACGACGATCCCGGGGACTCGGTCGCGTTCGCGCGCGACCTGGCCCGGTTCATCCTCGACGTACGTTCCATCGACACCGGCGGCCGGACGTTCACCGGCGGCGGTCGCGGCGGTGCGCTGCGCCCGCACGACGACTGGGTGCAGACCTGCTTCGACCGCAGCGAGCAGCTTCTCGACGTGCCCCGGCTGCGCCGGCTGTGGGAGCGCCTGCGGGAACTGCCGCGCGGTGACACCCCGGACGTGATGAACCACGGCGACCTGATCCCGGGCAACGTGCTCGTGTCCGGCGGGCGTCTGGCCGGGGTGCTCGACGTCGGCGGGCTCGGACCGGCCGACCCTGCGCTGGACCTGGTGGGCGCGTGGCACCTGCTCGAAGCGGGTCCGCGCGAGGTGCTGCGGGCCGAACTCGGCTGCGACGACGCGACCTGGGCACGCGGCAAGGCCTGGGCGTTCCAGCAGGCGATCGGCGCGGGCTGGTACTACGTCGCGAGCAACCCGGCGATGAGCCGGATGGGCTGCCGCACCCTGGCGCGCATCCTCGCCGACAAGTCACGGTGACCCGGCGGTGCGCAACTGCCGTGCCGGCCGGAGGCGCTGACGGCCGGGTCACGTGAAGACGTGGTCGCTGCACGAATGACGGCAGCTGTCGTTGGCACACTTCAAGGCGTCGCCCATGAAGCTTGTGCAGCCGCAGATGTCGCACTTGCTGCCGAATCCGCCGTCGTCGAATGCGGCGCCGCTGGCGGCCAGCTTCGACTGCGTGTCCCGCTTGATCGTCACGATCGACAGTGCCGCGTCGTCGAGCATCTTCTGCTGCTCTTCGGTCAGGTCAACATACGAGCTCACCATCGCCGACCTCCTGCTCGTGCAATGCGTGTCCGTAGGCCACGCCATCTCGATTGTGGACGAACCCGGACTCGCCCGGCGGGGATAACAGCAGAATCACCCCTGGGTGACCGCCCGCAGCCGTCAACCCAGAGTTGACGACAGCCATGCGTCAACCTAAGGTTGACGCATGGCTGAAACACCGCGACTCGACGACCTCATCGACGTCATCAAGCAGCGCCACCCCGACGGCGACCCGCTGGAGCAGCTCAGCGACGCGGTCGTGCTCGGACAGCACCTCGGCGAGCTCGCCGACCACCTCATCGGCCACTTCGTGGACCGCGCCCGCCACTCCGGCGCCTCCTGGACCGACATCGGCCAGAGCATGGGCGTCACCAAGCAGGCCGCCCAGAAGCGGTTCGTGCCCAGGGAGCCCGGCGCATCTTCCGAGGACATGAAGGTGTTCGCCCGCTACGACGACGCCGCCCGGCAGGCCGTCGTCGGCGCGCAGCAGCTCGCCGCCCAGGCCGGCCACGGCAACATCGGCCCCGAGCACCTGGTCCTCGCGATGCTGCGGGAGACCAGCACCGGCACGCAGGCGCTGATGGCCGTCGCGCCGTACGAGACGGTCGTGGCGGAGCTGACCAGGCGGTTCCCGTCGACCGGCGCCGCCGCGACCGGGCCGGTGCCGTTCTCGGCGCACGGCAAGAAGGCCCTCGAACTCGCCCACCGCGCCTCGCTGCGGCTCGGGCACGAGCACATCGGCACCGAGCACCTGCTGCTCGGCGTGCTCGAACTCGGCGAGGGCGACACGGTCGCGATCCTCACCGGGGCCGGCGTGACGAAGGAAGGCGTCGAGGCGGCCGCCGCCGGGCTCGCCTGACCCGGCATCGACCGAGGCGCCGGCACGGGCGGCCGCAGTCCGGCCGGTCGCCCGCCGCGCCGGGCGCCTCGGTCGAAGTCACACGCGGCGGGCGCTCCGGTCGAAGTCACACGCGCCGGTCGCCTCGATGGAAGTCAAGCGCGGCAGTCGCCTCGATCGGACTCAGCCGCTGGCGGTCGCCTCGATCGGAGTCGGCACCGCACGGCGGGTGTCAGCAGGAACGCAGGTCGCGGGTCCGGTGACCGTCGTAGAGCCGGACGTGCGCCGTGCGGCCCAGCTCCGCGCCGTACTGCCACAGCGACTCGCACGCGGCGGCGAGCACCTGCTCGTCGGCGGTGTCCAGGTGCACCAGGAACTTTCCGCCGGAGGTGTTCGCGGCGACCAGGTGCGACACCCACGCGGTGTCCCGGTAGCGGGTGCGCAGCTCGTCGTGCGTCGCGCGCTGGTCGTAGACGTGCGGCAGGGCGAAGGTCGCCGCCATCCCGACCGCGCCCACCACGGCCGCCGCCCCGAAGAACAGCCGTCCCGCCCGTTCGGGCACCGGCCTGGTCCGCTCCGGCAGCTCGCGCAGCCGCAGCACGCCGTACGCCATCATCGCGGCGCCCGCCGCGATCCAGACGCCGTTGCCGGTGAATCCGCGCTGGAAGTCGGCCTCGTCGGTCACTCCCGTGCTCGACAGGAAGTAGTTGACGAGGGCCGCGACGAGCAGCACGCCGGCCAGCAGCTTGAGCCACAGCGGCAGCACGCTGAGCACCGGCCACGCCTTGCGCCAGTCGAGGTGGCCCAGCTTGCCGCCGTTCAGGGCCAGCAGGACGCCGCCGAAGCACGCGAACGTGATGAGGAACGGCACGGTCACGGCCGCCATCGGCAGGTGCGGACCGCCGGGCAGGAGCGTGTCCACGACCATGGCGAGGAAGATCGCGAGCCCGACCAGCGAGCCGATCAACAGTCTGCGCATGGCCGTGATGGTAGGGATCCCGCGCGATCCCGTGTGCCCGCGCCGATCACTCACCGCTGCCGGCAGACCTCACTGCGGTGAGCTGCTCTGAAATAGTTTGCCGACCGTCGAAATTGGCATTGATTCCGGTCCATCCGATGGCTAGCGTCTTTAGGCACCGGACGTTCGGACATGGCCAGAGCACGCGCGGCATCGTCGAAGCGATTCGATGACTCGCGCATACGACGCGAAAGGCAGTGAAACAACCATGTCTCGAACCGTGCGGCACGTCCTCACCGCACTGCTGCTCACCCTGGGCATGGCCGTCGCCACGGCCACCCCGGCGCAGGCGGCGGTGTGGTGGTCGTCGGACCGCTGGGGCACCTGGTCCAGCGGCGGGTACACGCTCTACAACAACATCTGGGGCAGCGGCTACGGCGCGCAGACCATCTGGGCGAACTCCGCCACGAACTGGGGCGTCTGGGCCGACCACCCCAACACCGGCGGCATCAAGTCCTACCCCAACCAGACCAGGTGGTCCGGCAAGAAGATCAGCGCCCTGGGCACGCTCAGCAGCACCTTCAACGTCACCGTGCCCACCAGCGGGGTCGCCTTCACCACCGTGTACGACGTGTGGTCCAGCGACAACCAGCACGAGATCATGCTGTGGATGAACAGGTACGGCCCGGTCGGACCGCTCGGCACGCTGCAGACCACGGCCACCGTCGGCGGCCACACCTGGCAGATCCACCGGGGCCACAACGGCGGCAACCACGTCTACTCGTTCATCCGCACCACCAACACCAGCTCCGGCACGGTCGACATCAAGGCCATCGTGAACTGGGTGAAGAACCGCGGCTGGTTCGGCGACGTGACCATCGGCAACGTCCAGCTCGGCTACGAGATCACCTCGTCGTCCGGCGGCAAGGACTTCATCACCAACAACGCCGTCATCACCGCCACCTGACCCGGCCGCCGCAAGATCGCCGAACTTGCCAGGCAACCGGGCGAAAGCGCGTCCAAGATACGCCCATCTGCCAGGCAAGTCTGACGATCAAGGCCGCGCGGTCCGGGCGGGCGGCGGAGACGACGTGGGGCCGGGGCGCGTCAGCGCTCCGGCCCCACGTGGCCCCACCGCTAGTTCGTGATGGTGCCCGTCGCGGCCAGGTCACCGAGGTCGACGACCCGCGGGTCGGCGACGACGGCCAGGAACAGCCGCTCGGCCGGCTCGCTGTGCCGGTCCAGCTTCGTCTCCACCGGGAACGACACCGACACCTGGCCCGCCGGGATCGTCTTGCAGCCCAGGTACGGCGTGAAGTCGGCCTGCAGCTTCGCGGTGTCCGGCACGGTGGCCGCGCACACGCTCAGGTCCTGCGACAGCGGCCGCGACAGCGTCACCGTGAACGGCAGCGGCTGCCCCTCGGCGGCGGACACGTCCGCGACCGTCAGCTTCGCCCGGCTGCGGAACAGCGCCACCTGCGGGTCGTGGTCGCTGGCGCCGCGGGCGCCGTCGCCGTCGTGCTCGGCCGGCCAGTCCGCGTTGATGTGCGCCGCCCGGATCCTGATCAGGTCGGCGTACAGCTCGTCGTTGACGAACAGGTGGTCCAGCGTCTGCGCCGAGCCCTGGAACACGTACGAGTACGCGCTGGCGGGCACCTGCGCGGCCAGGTCGTTCCACAGGTTGTGCAGACCCAGGTCGTACAGCGGCTTCAGCTGGTCCGACGGGGTGTCGGCGTCCGAGGCCGCGATCGGGTCGTCGGGGCGCGGGAACACGTTCAGGTCGCCGCCGTACACCACGCGGGCGTGCGGGGACGCCGCCTCGATCGCGGCGACGACCGCCGCGCCGTAACGGGCCTGCTCGGTGCGCTGGCCGACGCGCGCCTGCGGGGTCGACGAGTAGTGGTTGGAGACCGCCCACAGCTCGTACGACTCCGTGCCGCCCGGCGCCGCCGCGACGGTGAACCGGGCCACCTGCGGGGCACGGGTGAACACGTGCGACCCGTCCACGCCGGTCGAGGTGTCCACGTCCGAGGGCAGGTCGGCGTTGAGCACCTTCGGGTTCTGCACGTCGGCGTTGTACGCCAGCCCCTCGCCGCGGTACTCCACGCCCGGGGTCGCGGTCAGCACCGACGCCGGAGCGGCGAGGCTGAGCCGGTCGGTGCGGTAGAGGAACCCGGCGACGATGCCGCGGGCGTCCGCGCCGTCACGGTCGTACGCCGCGTCGTAGGCCGGGCCGCCCGCCGCCGCGACGGCGAGCGCCAGCTCCTGCAGCGTGTCCGGCCTGCCGTCGGCGTTGTTCACGTCGCCGCAGGTCAGCACACCACCGGTGACGGTGCAGATGTCCTGGTCCTCGGCCTCCTGCACCAGCAGCAGGTCGGGGGCGTGCAGGTCGTTCGCGATCTGCGAGGCCAGCGCGCCCAGGTGGGCCTGGTAGTCCTCGGCGTTGCGCGGCACGTAGTCGAACGGCGGCGAGACCCCGGGGCAGCCGGAGTTGCCCAGGAAGTCGCAGCCGTCGAACGGGTCGTCGCGGAAGTCGTACAGGTTCTCCACGTTGTACGTGGCCACGGCCAGCTCCCGGTCGCGCTTGGCCGGGGCGGGCGGGTTGTTGGTCGACGGGTCGGTCCCGGCGCCGAAGGCCGCCGAGGCGACCTGGATGCCGTACTTGTCGAAGGAGAAGTTCAGACCGCCGACGGCGTCCGCGGCCAGCACGTCGAACGTGTGGGCGGGCGGCAGCAGCGCGTTCATGTCCTGGCCGGTCCACTTCACGCCGGTGGTGCCGAGCATAATGCGGGTGCCGTTGCCGTCGTCGAACACGTGCGTGGTGTCGTTGTCCATCGGGTGCGCGTCACGGTAGACGCGGCGGGTCAGCGGGTCCGCCCGGTCCAGCAGCGGGTCGTCGACGTCCAGGACGTAGATCTCGGAGTCGGCGGTCGAGGCGAACACGTCGCGGCCGCTGGCGGCGACGCTGCCGGCGCGTACGCGCAACTGCTCGCCCTCGTGGCGCTCCCAGAACCGGTTGGCCGCGGCCAGCTCCTGCGGCGGGGCGGCGACGGTCGTGGCGAAGTCGGTGACGCCGGACTCGATCACGCGGATCAGCGAGGCCGACGACAGCTGGGTCATGAAGAAGTACTCCGAGACCCGGGCCCGCAGCACGACCTCGTCGCCGACCTGCGGCACGTAGCCGCCGATGAGCGAGCTGAATCCGCCCATGAACACGAAGACGCCGTCGGAGCTGTTCGGGTCGCCGTCGGTGGCGCCGTTGCGCGACTGGAGGTAGAAGCCGTACTGCGCGGCTCCGGCCGAGGTCTTCGCCAGCGTGCGCTGGGTGATCACGCCGCGGACGTCGTACAGCGCGCTGCTGGTGCCCGTGCCGGTGGCCGGGGCCAGCGGCGAGCGGTCCTGCACGCCGTTCTCGGTGTCGGTGGTGGCGCCCTGCACCTCGCCGACGGTCAGCACCCGGTTCACCGCGACGGTGAAGCCGCAGGTGGCGGTGGTGCCGTCGGTGTCGGTCGCGGTGACGGTGACCGCGTACGACCCGGCGGGCAGGTCGGCGTCGGCGGTGACGGTCGCGGTGGCGGTGCCGCCGATCGCGTCGGCCGGGGTGAACGCGGTGCGGGTGATGGTGCCCGCGGCCGGGGCCGGGGAGACGGCGGTGACGGCCAGCTCGACGATCGTGTCGTCGGCGTCGGTCGCGGTGACCGTGCGGGTGCCGGCCTGACCCTGGGACACGGTCAGCGCCCCGCCGCAGGTCAGCGTCGCGGGAGCGTCGACGGGGCCGCCGCCGCCGCTGTGCGCGCCCAGGCCGTCGACGGTGTCGGTGGCGTACCCGACCCAGCCGGTCGCCGGGTCGAACGCGTCGCCGGGCTCGGTGTCGCCCGCGCTCACGCTCGCGTCGCGGCGGATGGTGTTGTCGGCGGTGCTGGCCAGGCCGGTGCCCCACTCGGTGCCGGGGTCGGTGCCGACCTGCCCGATCGAGTCCACGACCGGGCCGGACGCGCCGCCCTTGCGCAGGACGATCGCGTCGTCGCCGTTGTAGAAGCTGGCCGAGCTGGTCTGGTCGGCCTGCGCCAGGATCGCGGCGTTGGCGCTGGCGTGGGCCAGCACGAACACGTCACCGTCGGCGACCGTGCCGGTCAGCGCGACGGTCCCGCCGGCGGTGGTCGCGCCGTTGAAGTAGAACTGCACGACGTACTGCCCGGCGGCCAGGTCCACGGCCGAGCCGGTGCCGTTGTGGAACTCCAGTGCCTTGTTGTTGGAGCTGCCCTCGACGTACTCGGAGATGAGCAGGTCGGTGGGCGCGGCCACGGCGGCGGGTCCCGCCGCGGTGAATCCGGCCAGCACGGCCAGTACAACGGCGGCGCGCATGGTGCGACGCATCGATATCCTCCCGGGGGTAGGAGGAAGACCCTACTGGCCGGTCAGTTCGAGGTCCACCCACCCCGATGGCGTTGCGGTGAACAGTGTGGACGCTGCGTGACGGCACCTGCGGCGACCTGGCCGGCGAGGGGCCCGCACGTCGTGCACGGCAGCGTGTCGGGCAGCGATTTCATTTGCCGGGGCAGACTTCTGTGCGCGGATACAACACAGCAGTCGCCCCGGCCGCAACCTCAGTCGGCCGTCGGCGGGTGGCCGCCGTCGCCGTCGACGATGAGGTCCATCGTGCCGTCCTGGGTGAGGTCCACCATCGTGACGTCGGGCTTGCCGTCGCCGTCGGTGTCGGATTGGAACAGGTCGGCGGTGCCGTCGCCGTCGGTGTCGATCGCCCACAGGTCCGGCTTGCCGTCACCGGTCGTGTCCAGGGCGAGGATCTCCTCGTGGCCGTCACCGCGGGTCTGCACTGTCTGCGTCATGCCGCTGGTCATACCCGGCGCGCACCGGCCGAAACGGGGCCGGGCGGCGACCGTGAGCCGGCCGTGACGCCGCCGTGAGGTGCGCCCGGACCCTTCCAGGCGTGGGGCGAACGCCCCACGCTCAGGGAGGGAAGGAAGATGGGTACGACACGAAGGTGGCTCGCCCGCACCGCGCTCGCCGGTGCCGTCGGCGCTCTGCTCGTCACGGGTCCGGCCGGGGTCGCGCAGGCCGACGACCGGCTGCTGGACACCGACCGCGTGAAGGTCAACGCCGTGGGGTTCGACCTCGGAACCGGCAGCTACGACAACATCCAGTTCAGCAGCGGCGCCCCGGTCGAGTGGCTGGTCGACGACAACGACGTCACCCCGCACCTCACCGGCATCCTGCAGCTGTCCGGGGTCCACGACGAGTGCGCGCGGGTGCGCATCGACTACTACTCCAGCGGCACCGTGTTCCTGACCACGCGCAACGGCGGCACGGTCTGCGCCGACGACAACGGCTACCACCCGTTCAGCGTCGACCTGGACCCGTACACCAGCAACAAGATCGGCAAGGTGAAGGTGTCGATCGAGGTGCTGATGCCCGACGGCACCTACGACATCACCGGTTCGGCCTGGTCGACGCTCAGCCCGTTCGTCGACGACGACGTGCTGGTCGCCGACAGCGTGGGCAGCGGCGTGTGGGGCATCGGCTTCGGCGGCACCGGCTGGTCCGGCGGCAGCCCGCTGTCCGGCGGCACGGTCGACTGGGACTTCTCCGGCGGCCAGATCGAGCCGCACCTGACCGGCGTCCTGCACATGGAGAGCGCCGCCGGCGACTGCGTCCGGATGCGCATCGACTACTACGGCGACGACGGCGCGGACGCCGACGCGGCGTACGACCTGCTCCACGTCGACCACGGCGGCACCGTCTGCGCCGTCGACAACGCCCACCACGAGTGGACCGTGGACCGGCACGCCTTCTCCGACGACAACATCCGGCACATCCGGGTGGCGATCGAGGAGCAGACCGGCCCCGGCGCCTACCAGGTGATCGACAGCACGTACTCGTACTTCGGCACCTGAGCACCGGCGCGGTCCGGATCCGGGCACCTCGCCCGGGTTCGGACCTCTTCGCGGGGGCCGGCCCGAGACGGACCTCACACACAGTCACGGCCGTTCGGCGGCACCCGTCGCCGGACGGCCCGCCCGCGTCCGCCGGGCGGCCGGTCGGCGTACGTCGTCCCCTGACCGAACGGCCAGGTCAGGTGGCCTCCCGGCCGGTCAGGACAGGCCGTCGACGTGATCGACGAAGAGCCGGGAGACGGCAGGATGACCCTGCACCACCCTGCTGACCAGACCCACCCCCGGAGAGAACATGGACAAGCGCTGGCGCATCGCGATCGTCGCGGGCGCGGTGCTCGCAACCGGCACCGTCGGCTTCGCCGCCATCCCGGCCCTGGCCGACGAGACGCCGGACGCGCCGTACAACGCCGTGCTGCACGAGCCCCACCAGGACAGCTACGCCAAGGCGTACGAGAAGGACTGCGGCGAGGTCGGCGACATCGGCGACACCAAGGACGGCTGGGTCTTCAACGCGCCGTCGAACGAGTTCGACAAGACGGTCGGCATGTGGGCGAGGTTCGACACCGGCGACGGCACCGTGACCACGCACATCAACAGCGGTGACGCCGGCCCGTACCCGCACGGCTTCGCCAACGCCAACAACCCGCACCTGGCCTGGGTCGTCGTGCCCCAGGGCTGGAAGCTGGTCACCGCCCAGGCCAAGATCGTGACGAAGGGCAAGGCCGCCGGCGGCGACACCGAGGAGTTCAAGCTCGTCGTCACCCACACCTGCCCCGGCAAGCCGGCGACCACCCCGTCGCCGTCCGCGTCGCCGTCACCCGAGGTGAGCGAGTCCCCCTCGCCGGAGCCCTCGGCGTCGACGTCGCCGTCACCCGAGGTGAGCACCTCGCCGTCGCCGGAGACCACCCCGTCGCCGGAGACCTCGCCGGAGCCGAGCAACTCCCCCTCGCCCGAGGCCAGCATCTCGCCGTCGCCGGAGACCTCCCCCTCCCCGGAGACGTCGCCGTCGCCGGAGACCACCCCGTCCCCGGAGACCTCGCCGTCGCCCGAGACCACCCCGTCGCCGGAGACCTCGCCGGAGCCGAGCAGCTCGCCCTCGCCCGAGGCCAGCGCCTCGACGTCCCCCTCGGCGAGCGCATCGGCCGAGCCGAGCACGTCGGCCGGCACGACGCCGTCGGTGAGCCCGTCCAGCAGCCCGCCGGCCGGCACCACGCCGTCCGCGTCGGCCAGCCCGGACCCGGGCACCGAGCTGCCACGTACCGGCACCGCGGTCACCGGGATCGCCGTCGCGGGCGCCGCCCTGGTCGCGATCGGCGCGGTGCTGCTGCTCGCGGTCCGTCGCCGGCGTGAGCTGAGCGCCTGACCGAAGCGCCTTCGGCTCCGTCGCCGGCGTGAGCCGAGCGCCTGACCGAAGCACCCTTCGATGAGGAGGGCTCCCCGTCCGGGGAGCCCTCCTTTCCTGTCCGGCGGGCGGGCGACGCGCGGGAGCGGCGGGCCTTACCCTCGTCGCCATGCGAAACCCCCTCCGCGCGTTGCACCCCCGCCAGTTCCGTGGCGTACGCCTCTTCCTGATCATCACGGTGGGCGCGGTGATCGCCGCGCTCGCCGGCACCGCGCTGCTCCGCGCCGAGCACCGCGGCCTGGTCATCGGGCTGGTGCTCGCGGCGGGCCTGGTCGCGGGGTGGTTCTGGCTGTCGGCGTTCCGCCCGGTGTGGACGGCGGCGGCGGCGGTGCTCGGCTTCCTGTTCGTGGTGAGCGTGCTGCAGGAGACCGGCCCGAGCATGCTGCAGCTGCGCGGCGGGCAGGTGGAGGCGCAGACGGTGAGCCTGCGCGAGAGCGACGGTCCCGCCGACCGCTACCACTACGCGGTGATCGCGCTGTCCGGGCGGCCCGTCGGCGGCGAGCTGACCCTCGACGAGAAGGCGTACCGGATCGGCGAGTCGCTGACCGTGGTCGAGGATCCGGACGGCCTGGCCCACCCGATGCTGCCCGCCCAGGTGGCCGAGCACCGGCAGAGCTGGCTCGCGGTCGTCGTGCTCTACCTGGTCACCGGCCTGCTGTGCCTGCTGGCGGGCCGCCCCCGCCGCCCGAAAAAGGCCTGACCGCGGCCACTGCCCCGCCCCGCCGCGCACCGCCGAGGTCGGGCTTCGGGGCCGGGCTTCGGGTCGGGCGGCCGGGTCGGTTCGGCTTGATCGCCGTTTCAGGTCAGGACATGCGGTCGGACTGCAGGTGCTGACCGGAAACGGCGATCAAGCCCGCCCCAGCTGGGACTCCAGCCACGGACGCAGGACGGGGAGGACGGCCTCGGACTGCATGGCCCGCAGGTGGTCCAGGCCGTCGAGCACGGCCACGTCCCAGCCGAGTGCGGTCAGCTCGGCCCGGTTGCGCAGCACGGGGCCGGCGATGTCGACGACCGTGCCGCCCCACTGCGCGCCGTACTCGATGGTGTCGGCGCCGCCGACGACGCACAGCCGGGGGCAGGTCAGCGCGGGCTGCGCGGCGCGGTCGTCGAAGCCGCGCAGGGCCTCGTACATCGTGACGAACTGGCCGGTCTGCGCCGGCGAGGTGGTCACCCCGACGCTGGACCAGTCACCCGGCTCGGGTTGGCCGGCCGGCTCCGGCGGGGCCTGTGCCGCCGCGCGGGCCAGGCCGTGCGCGGTGGTCGTCACCGCGAGCATCGCCGCGTACGGGCCGTCGACCGGCGGATACCCACCCATGACCAGCGCCGACAGCCGGTCGGTGCGCAGGGCGAGCTGCTGGCCGAGCAGGCCCAGCCAGGAGTAGCCGTAGTAGGCGAACCGGTCGACGCCCGCCGCGTCGGCGACGGCCAGCAGGTCCCGGGCGACCGCGTCGGGGGTGAGCGTGCCCGGCCGGGGCGCGGCCATCACGTGTGCCTCGTACCCGACGGCGATGACGCGGAACCGGTCGCGCAGCCCGTCGATCAGACAGCGGCCCAGCGCCGGGTCGGCGCCCCAGGCGCGCATCGCCGCGGCCTGCTCGCCCTCGACGGGGCGCGGGTCGACCGCCAGCAGGACGGGTGGCCCGTCCCCGTGCACCTCGAACTCGATCGTCTCGCCGCCGGGCAGCCGTACGCTCGCCATCATCATCTCCGTATGCTGTAAAGCGATCCTTCGCCGACATTAGCTTACGACGTACGGAGTTGTCACATGACGGTCTACGGCGGCCAGGGCGACCCCGCCCGCACCATGGCCCTGCTGTGGCGTAACCAGTCCCCCACGGCAACGCCCGACCTGTCCGCCGCAGCCAGCGCGTCCGCCCGGACCCGCCGCGCGCCGGGACCCCGGCAAGGGCTGACCGTGGACACGATCGTCGAGGCCGCCATCGCCCTGGCCGACGCCGACGGCATGGACAAGCTGTCCATGCGCGCGGTCGGCGAGCGGCTCGGCACCTCCGCGATGGCGCTCTACACGTACGTGCCCAGCAAGCGCGAGCTCGTGGACCTCATGTACGACCACGCCCACGCGGGCCTGCCGCACTCCTACGACCTGACGGCCGGCCGGGAGGCCGCGGTCCACGCCTGGACCGGCGACCTGTGGGCCCGCTACCTGGCCCACCCGTGGCTGCTGCAGGTCTCCTTCGCCCGCCCGGTGCTCGGCCCGCACGAGCAGGCCGTGCTCGAAGCACTGCTGGGCATCCTGCACGGCACCGAAGTCACCGCAGGCGACCTGCGCCCCGCGGTCAGCGCCCTGTTCCACCTGGTCCGCGGCGCGGCCCAGACCGCCGCGGAGTCCCGGGCCGCCGCGACCGCCACCGGCACCCCCGACGAGCAGTGGTGGACCGAACGCTCCGCCCAGCTCGCCACCGTCGTGCCCGACTTCACCGCCCGCTTCCCCCACTCGGCGGCGCTGTCCGCGACGCCGCCGGATGGCGCACCGACCACGTACGACCCGGTCGCCCACACCCGCCACACCCTCGACGCGGCCGTCACCCTCCTGCTCACCGGTCTGCGGTGAGGAATCAGCGGATCACTCAGCATCTTCACAGCGCGACGTCCACATGGGATCCATCCGGCCGAGTAGCGTCGAGACATGGGGGACGACGAGCAGCTCAAGAGTCGCAAGAGGTCCGGTTCCAGCTGGCGGGAGCTGCCGGTCCTGCTGGCCGTCGCCCTCGTCGTGGCGTTCCTGGTGCGCCAGTTCGTGGTGCAGACCTTCTTCATCCCGTCGGAGTCGATGGAGCAGACCCTGGTTCGCGACGACCGTGTGCTGGTCAACAAGCTCGTCTACGCCTTCCGGGCACCCGCCGAAGGCGAGATCATCGTCTTCAGGGCCCCCGAGAGCTGGCGGGCCGTGCCGGAGCAGGAGGACTTCATCAAGCGGGTGATCGGCGCCCCCGGCGACCGGGTGGTCTGCTGCGACCCGCAGGGACGCATCGAGGTCAACGGCCATCCGCTGGACGAGCCCTACGTCTACCCGGGCAACAGGATGGCCACCACGGACTTCGACATCACCGTGCCCGAGGGCAGGCTGTGGGTGATGGGCGATCATCGAGAGGCCTCCGGCGACTCCCTGGCAAACTACCTCAGCCACGGGCAGGACCTGGAGCAGGCCACCATCCCGGTGGACGCGGTGATCGGCCGGGCCTTCGTGCTGTTCTGGCCCTTCGCCCGGGCGACGTGGCTGACCACCCCGGAGACGTTCACCTCGACGGCTCAATAGGGCAACGCGAAGGTGCCTCGGCGAGTTGAAGGCCTGCGCCAGGCCGTTTCCAGGCCGTCGAGCATGAGTCCAGGCCGTTTCCAGTCCGTCAAACGGCGACCAACAACGGCCGGCGTTGGCCGACAACACGAGGTTGAACAGCAGCTCAGAAGGCGTGCCGGTAGCGCGACCATGAAGACGACGGACGAGTCGGCCTGTACGCCGGATTCTCGGCAGCTCTGCCGGCTTGACGGGCCTAGGATCTCGGCATGGACGATTGGATGATCGTCGGGCGTGACGCAGAGGAGCGCGGCGACTGGGACCTGGCCATATCGACGGTGGAACCCCACGCCGAGTGTTACAGCGCCGAACACGAGCGTCATGACGCTCACCTGTGGCACATGGATCTGCTGGTCAAGGCGGGTCGCCTGGACGAGCTGGCAGCACGCGGCATCGGCGACGTGCATGCGCGGAGACGGCTCAACCGCTACCTGTACGAGGCTGGGAAACATGAGCAGCTTGCGCGGCGTGCTGAAGCTGGCGACGAGGGTGCGCGGGTGCTTCTTGGCCGCCTGGTCCATGGGCAAGTCGGCAACGGGTAGGGCGGGCTTGCCGAGGCTCGCAGTACAGCAGCGCAGTACAGCAACCGGGCCGCCCACAGCACGCCGAACCGCACCGCAACGCAATCGCTAACCTCGTATCCCATCCCCAGAGACCGAGCCGCCAATAGTTCGCATCGAGGTGAGGGTGATGCTTGTCGATCTGGCACAGGGCCACCGAACCAGCCTTCCCTGCTGTATGCGCGAAGCGACTCCCGGGCGACAGAGCACAGGCGAACCACCGTCTGAGATTGGCTCGGATCCCCGCGGCAGGGTTCAAAACGACTAGCGGGCACGGCCCCATGACCGTTCACACCGTTCTCCAAGACGAAACATTGAGTTCCTTGAGATCCTCGAACCAGCTTTCTAGGCTCGGGGACATGCAGCGCAGGGCTCTGTTCACGGCCCGCCGGCACGTCGATCTGCGACGGCAGGCGAGCGCTCTCTGTCTGCGCTGACGGCGTAGCGCGGCGATCCTCTTCGCGCGGCCACGTGGCGATGCCACGGCCGCGGCTTCACCTCCCCCACCGGCGCGATCCGCCGGGTCCCGATCGTGCCCGGCGGGCGATGCCGTGCGCGTACGAAAGGAAGGCCATGTCCGACAACACCCCCTCGCTCAAGCGGCGCACGTTCCTCGCGGCGTCGGCCGCGGCGGGCGCGACCGCGGCTGCGGGCTGGCCCGCGGCGGGCGCGCAGGCCGCCGACACCAGGCCGAACATCCTCGTCATCGTCACCGACGACCATCCGAAGCAGACCGCCTGGGCGCTGCCGAAGACGCGGGCCTGGCTGACCGGCAACGGCGTCGAGTTCACCCGCGGGCACGCCACCACGCCGCTGTGCTCGCCCGGCCGCTCCTCGATCTTCACCGGCCAGTACGCGCACAACCACGGCGTGCGCGGCAACCAGCACCGCGCGAACCTGAACCACCACTCGACCGTGCAGCGCTACCTGCAGCAGGCCGGCTACCGCACCGGCCTGTACGGCAAGTACCTCAACGGCTGGGACGTCGACGACAACCCGCCGTACTTCGACGAGTTCGCGGTGCTGGCGCCGCCGACGTTCAACAACGGCACCTGGAACGTCGACGGCACCGTGCAGACCATCAACAACTACACCACCACCGTGGTGAAGAACCGGGCGCTGAGCTTCCTCGACCGCAGCGTGAACGACACCCGGCCCTGGTTCCTCTACCTGGCCCCGTACGCCTCGCACGGGCCGAACACCCCCGAGGGCAAGTACGCCGACACCGAGGTGCCGGCCTGGAACGGCCGCCCGTCGGTGCCCGAGGCCGACCGCTCCGACAAGCCCGGCTTCATCCAGAACGCCACCGGCACGCTCGCCGACGGCAGGACGATCCGCACCAACCAGCTGCGCACGCTGCTGTCGGTCGACGACGCCGTGCAGGCCGTGCACGACAAGCTGGAAGCGCTGGGCCAGCTGGACAACACGCTGGTGTTCTTCATCGCCGACAACGGCTTCGCCTGGGGCGACCACGGCTGGACCAAGAAGTCGGTGCCCTACACCCCGGTCGTCGAGGTGCCGTTCTTCGTCTCCTGGCCCGCCGGGGGCCTGGACACCGGCACCAACGACAGCCGCCTGACCGGCAACATCGACATCGCGCCGACCATCCTCGACGCCGCGAACATCACCCCGGACGCGCGGTACCCGATCGACGGGCGCTCGCTGCTGGGCTCGTACCGGCGCGACCACATCCTCACCGAGTTCTTCAAGCACGGCACGGGCACGGACGGGCCACCCACCTGGGCGTCGTACGTCGGCGCGAACCGGCAGTACACCGAGTACTACCAGCTGCACACCGACGCCAACGGGCTGCCCACCGGCACCGGCGCGGTGCTGTTCCGGGAGTACTACGACCTGGTCAACGACCCCCACCAGCTGACCAACAAGCTGCACGACGCCACCCCGGCGCAGGAGCAGGCGCTGGGCATCCCGGCGCTGGCGGCGCGGCTGGCCGCCGACCGGGTCAGCTCCGGCAGCACCGCACCCTGATCCCACGACCGCCCGGCGGCGGGGGCGCGTCCCGCCGCCGGGCACCAGGAAGGACGACCGTGACCGAACACCCGGCGGCCTGCTGCGCACCCTCGGCGGACGGCGCGGGCCCGCCCCTGCTGACACTGTCGCCGCGAGCTGCGGCGACCGGACCCGCGCGGGCCGGGGCCGGCACGCCCGACCACGCTGCCGCACCGGCCCACCGCACGGCCGCCGCTGCGGACCGGGGCGCGCGGTCACGGGCGGCCGCGCGGACCGTCCCGCTGCCGGGCGGGCGGTTCCTGATGGGTACGGACGACGCCGAGGGCTTCCCCGCCGACGGCGAAGGGCCGGTACGCGAGATCACGCTGCGCCCGTTCCGCATCGACCCGACGGCGGTCACCAACGCGCAGTTCGCCACATTCGTCAAGGCCACCGGGCACGTCACCGACGCCGAGCGGTTCGGGTTCTCGTTCGTCTTCGAGGGCTTCCTGCCGCCCGCGCTCGCCCGCGGCACGCAGCGGGTGCAGGCCGCACCGTGGTGGGCGGTGGTGCCCGGAGCGCACTGGCGCCACCCGTACGGGCCGGACTCCGACGTCGGCGCGCTGCAGCACCATCCCGTGGTGCACGTGTCCTGGCGCGACGCCCAGGAGTACTGCGACTGGTCCGGCACCCGGCTGCCCACCGAGGCCGAGTGGGAGTACGCCGCGCGCGGCGGCCTCGAGCAGGCCCGCTACCCGTGGGGCGACGAGCTGACGCCCGGCGGGCGGCACCTGTGCAACATCTGGCAGGGCGAGTTCCCGGCGCGCAACACCGGCGCGGACGGGCACCTGGCCACCGCGCCGGTGAAGGCGTTCCGCCCGAACGGCTTCGGCCTGTACAACGTCGCGGGCAACGTGTGGGAGTGGTGCGCGGACTGGTTCAGCGCCGACTTCCATGTCACCGGGCCGCGGACCGACCCGCTCGGCCCGCCCGGCGGCACGGCCCGGGTGATGCGGGGCGGCTCGCACATGTGCCACCACTCGTACTGCAACCGCTACCGGGTCGCCGCCCGCTCCTCGAACACCCCCGACAGCTCCGCGGGCAACATCGGCTTCCGGGTCGCCGCCGACTGAGCGACACCGCCCGCATACCGCACCGGCACCGGAGCACCATCGGCGACAATACCGACATGTCGGCTATCACGGTGCACCCGCTCGGACGCGCGCTGCTCAACAGCCTGCTGCTGGTGACCGTGTACTTCCTCGTGCCGACCGGCCACAACCACGAGACGTGGGAACTCGTCCTGCGGGTCCTCGGCACCGTCGCCGGCCTGGCCCTGGCGATCCTGCTGATCGTGCGCCAGGTCACCCGCCAGCTCGACGACGAGCAGGCCCCGCTGTCCGGCCTGCTCACCGCCCTGGTCGCGGGCGTGCTGTTCTTCGCGCTCGCCGACTACCTGGTCGCGGTCGGCTGGCCCGGGGAGTTCGTCGACCTGCAGACCCGCATCGACGCGCTCTACTTCGCGCTGTCCACGCTGGCCACCGTCGGCTTCGGTGACGTGCACGCCCAGGGCCAGGTCGCCCGCGGCCTGCTGATCGTCCAGATGCTGTTCAACGTCGTGATCATCGCGACCGGCGCGTCGGTGCTGTCCAAGCAGATCGCCGCGCGGGTGCGCCAGCGGCGGGGCGTGCCACCGCCACCCTGACCGGCTCGACGCTCCCCCGACCGCGCCCCGGCACATCCGGACAGGCAGCGGCCCAACCCCGGACCCCGCCGCTGCCGTCGTCAGGATGAGCACGATCACGGAGGTCTGATGAACGGGGCACAGGAGCAGGAGTACGTCGGGTACGTCACCGCCCGGCTGCCCGCGCTGCGGCGCATCGCCGCCCAGCTCGCGGGCGACCCGCATCTCGGCGACGACCTCGTGCAGCAGGCCGTCACGAAGCTGTACGTCAAGTGGCGGCAGGCCAGCCGGGCCGACAACCTCGACGCGTACCTGCACACGATCCTGGTGCGGGTCTTCCTGGACGACCGCAGGCACCGCTGGAGCCGGGTCGACCTGACCCCCGAGGCGGGGGCCGACCGCGCCGCCGCCACGGTGGACGTCGACACCCGGCTGACCCTGCACACCGCACTCGCGCAGATGCCGCCGCGCCAGCGGGCCGCGGTCGTGCTCCGCTACCTCGCCGACCGGCCGGTGGACGAGGTGGCGGAGATCCTGCGGGTCACCACGGGCACGGTGAAGAGCCAGACCTCGGACGGGCTGGCCACGCTGCGCCGGCTGCTCGCCGAGCGGCCCACCGGCGCCCCGGCGGCCACCACGACGAAGGGAGCGAACCGATGAGGGACGAGGACGTGCTGGGCGCGTTCCGGGAGGACCCGCTGCCGCCCTCGGGGGTGGACCTGGCGCGGGCCGTGCGGACCGGGCGGCGCCGCCACCGGCTGCGCACCGCCGGCGCCGCGGGCGGGCTGGCGCTGCTGCTGGCGGCCGGCGGGCTGGCCGCGCCGGTGTGGCTGGCCCCCGGCGGCACCGGGCCGGGGCAGGTGGGCGGCACGCCGGACCCGACGGTGGGTCCGCCGCCGCCGCAGTGCCCGAGCCCCGGTGCGTCGCCCGCCACGAGCTCCCGCGCCCCGGCCGGGGCGTCGCCGAGCACGAAGGACGGCACGGCCCCCGCCGAGTTCGACGTGCTGCGCCGCGTGGTCGACGTCGACGGGGTGTCCGGCCTGCATCTGGAGCACTACGTCACCGCGCGGCACTGGCAGCGGGTCACCCTGTTCGACGCCGCCGAGCGGATCCACGTCGACGTCCAGGTGTTCGCCCGCGGCGGCAAGCCCCAGTTCAGCGACGGGCCCGGCACCCCGCCGGTGCCGGTCGACCTGGCCGCGGCCACCCCGGCCGACCCGGTCGGCGACCTGCCCGCGTCCTGGCTGTCCGGCCGCCAGGCCCTGTACCAGCACGACGTCGCCCGGCTCGGCTGGCAGTGGGCCGAGGGCGGCTGGGCGTTCGTCGCGGCCGCCGACACCTCCGTCGAGGGCGGGCACCCGCCCACGGCGGAGCAGACCGCCGCGCTGCGCGCCATCGCGCACGAGGTGGCGCAGGCGCTGCGGATCGGCGGCGCGGGCAGGCCGGTGACCATGCCGTTCACCGCGCCGGTGCCGGGCGGGGACTGCCTGCGCCTGACCGGGACGCTGCTGCACCGGGGCACGAACGCCGGCGGCACGGCGTTCAGCCGGACCACGCTCAGCTTCGGCCGCCGGGACAACACCGACCCGATGGCGTTCCCGCCGGACGTGACCGGGTCGGTGACCGCCGACTCGGCGGCCGTCCCCGCGGACACGCCCGGCGCGGTCACCGGGCAGGTCGACGGCCACCCGGCCGCCATGATCGGCGGCACCTTCACCCTGTACGGCGTCGGCGGCTTCGCCCTGGAGATCACCGGGCCGCTGACCGAGCAGCAGATGACGGCGTACGCCCGCTCGGTCGAAGTCGTCGAGGGGGCGCACGGCGACGAGAGCAAGTGGACGGACCGGCCGCTGCGGCAGTGAGCCGCCGCCGGACCCGCCCCGTGGCGAACGTCACGGGGCGGGTTCGTTCGATCGGGCGATTATCGCGGGGCAAATCGACATAAAATTCTCGATCCTTTTGACATGCCCCGCGTCGGGCTGGATACGGTCGCATTCGGCCCCGGTCCGCCCGAACAGGACGGCCGGTGCCCGACCCTGTTGCCTACGGAAGGTCAGCGCCTTGCCCGGCCGACATTCGCTTCCCCGTAAGCCCCGTCGATCCGTCGCCCCGCTCGCCACCGCCACCGTCGCCACGGCCGTCCTGGCCGGAGGCGCTTTCCTCGCCGCCGAGGTGGCCGCCGAACCCACCGGCACCGACCCCGCCGCCCTACAGCAGAACCCCGCGGACTCCCCGTCGCCTTCACCCAGCGTCACCGGCGCCCGGCGGGACCCGCAGCGGCCCTCCCGCGCCGACAAGCGCGCCGCCGCCGGCCCCAGCCCCACCGAGACGGCATCGGTGCTCGGCTCCGGCACCTGCAAGGCGTCCTACTACGACGAACCGCAGGGCACCGCCAACGGCGAGACCTTCGACCCGGACGCGCTGACCGCGGCGCACAAGTCGCTGAAGTTCAACACCCGGGTCCGGGTGACCAACACCAGCAACGGCAAGTCCGTCGTGGTACGCATCAACGACCGCGGCCCGTACATCGACGGCCGCTGCCTGGACCTGTCCCGCGCCGCCTTCGCCGAGATCGCGAAGCTCAGCTCGGGCGTCACAACTGTCCGCTACGAAATCCTGACATAGCCGACAAGCACATGACATGATGTCGATGTGACATCGGTCTATCTCGAACTCGGCTCCAAGCGGATCTTCGCGTGCGCCCTGGAGTGGCCCGGCTGGTGCCGCTCCGGGCGCGACGCGGAGTCCGCCCTCGCCGCGCTGACCGCGTACGCCGAGCGCTATGCGCCCGTCGCCGAGCGCGCGGGGATCCCGTTCGAGTTCGCCGGCCTGCGCGTGGTGGAGCGGGTCAGGGGCGGCAGCACCACCGACTTCGGCGCGCCGGACCGGCCCGCCGCCGCCGACGCCCGGCCCCGCGACGAGCAGACCGCCCGGCGGCAGGCCGCCCTGCTGCGCGCCGCCTGGGACCTGTTCGCCGACGTCGCCGCGGCCAGCCCCGCCGAGCTGCGCAAGGGCCCGCGCGGCGGCGGGCGGGACCGGGACCGGATGATCGAGCACGTGGTCGGCGCCGAGGCGTCGTACGCCCGCCGCATCGGGCTGCGGCACAAGGCCCCCGCCTTCGACGACGCCGACGGCATCGCCGCCCTGCGCGCCGACATCGAACGGGTGATCGCCGCCCCCTCCGGCGGCGCGCCCCCGCTGCGCGGCGGCTGGCCGCTGTCCTACGCCGTCCGCCGCATCGCCTGGCACGTGCTGGACCACGTGTGGGAGATGCAGGACCGCGCCACGCCGTGAACCCGCGGCCCGCACTCGACCACCCGCGGATGCGGGGCCGCGCCACGCCCTAATCCGATCGCCGCGGGCCCGACCTGCCCATAGGATCGGCGGACCACCGGCGCAGACGCCGCCGGGGACGCTGGCAGAGAGTGCAGGTGTACGTGTAATGCGCTGGTCAGAGCTCTACGTCCCGACCCTCCGCCAGGACCCGGCGGGCGCCGACGCGGTGAGCCACCGCCTGCTGCTGCGGGCCGGTTACATCCGCCAGCTGATGGCGGGCCACTACTCGCTGCTCCCGCTGGCGGTGCGGGTCCGCGCGAAGATCATCGAGGTGATCCGCGAGGAGATGTCGCGCATCGGCGCGCAGGAGTTCCTGCTGCCCACGATGCAGCCGGCCGAGGTGTGGCAGAAGAGCGGCCGCTGGGACAAGATCGGCGCGGAGATGTTCCGGCTCGCCGACCGCAAGGGCGCCGACGTCGCCCTCGGCATGACCCACGAGGAGATCTTCACGACCGTCGCGCAGGAGCTGCGCTCCTACCGCGACCTGCCGCAGCTGTGGTACCAGTTCCAGACGAAGTTCCGCGACGAGCCCCGGCCCAAGAGCGGCCTGATCCGGGTGCGCGAGTTCACCATGAAGGACTCGTACAGCTTCGACACCGACGAGGCGGGCCTGGACCGCTCGTTCGACAAGCACCACGACGCGTACGTGCGCATCTTCGCCCGGCTGGGCATCCCCGCGATCCCCGTCGAGGCCTCCAGCGGCATCATGGGCGGCAGCGACTCGGTCGAGTTCATGTGCCCCACCACCGCCGGCGAGGACCTCGTCGTGCACTGCACCTGCGGGTACGCCGCCAACGTGGAGAAGGCCACCTCGCACCTGGCCCCGGCCGCCGACGGCGCGGGCCCGGACGCGCCCGAGCCGTTCGACACCCCCGACGCGCGCACCATCGAGGACCTGGTCCGCGACTACGGCGTCGCCGCCGACCGGCAGATCAAGACGCTGGTGTACGTCGTCGACGGCCAGCTCACCCTGGTGCTGATGCGCGGCGACCACGCCCTGGTCGAGCAGAAGCTCATCGACACCCTCGCCGCCGTCGCGATCCGCCCGGCCCACCCCGCCGAGATCGCCGAGGCGCTGGGCGCGCTGCCGGGCAGCCTGGGCGGCGTGGGCGTCACCGAGCTGCCGATCCTCGCCGACCTGGCCCTGCGCGACCGCCGCGACATGACCACCGGCGCCAACCGCGACGGCGTGCACCTGCGCGGCGTCGACATCACGCGCGACATCGCCGTGGGCCGCTGGGCCGACCTGCGCGAGGTGACCGCCGGCGAGCCCTGCCCGCGCTGCGAGCGGCCCCTAGAAGTGCTGCGTACCGTCGAGATCGGGCACATCTTCAAGCTCGGCCGCCGCTACACCGAGACCCTCGGGGTCAGCGTGCTCGGCGCCGACGGCGAGCGGGTCACCCCGATCATGGGCAGCTACGGCATCGGCGTGGAGCGGGCGCTGGCCGCGATCGTCGAGACGCACCACGACGACAAGGGCATCGTCTGGCCGGTCGCGGTCGCGCCGTTCGAGGTCGCGATCGCCATGCTGGGCACCTCCGACGAGGTCGTCGCCGAGGCGCAGAGCCTCTACGACGCGCTGCGCGCCCAGCGCATCGACGTGCTGCTCGACGACCGGGCCAAGCGCCCCGGCGTGAAGTTCAGCGACATCGAGCTGATCGGCATCCCGTACCGCATCACGGTCGCCGCCCGCGGCCTGGCCGAGGGCACCGTCGAGGTCACCGACCGGGCCACCGGCCACACCGACCGCGTCCCCGTCGCCCGTGCCGTCGCCCACGTCACCCACTCGATCCGCGCCACCGAGAACTGACCCGCGGGATCGCCACCAGCAGGGACGGAGGACGCGATGCGCATCGAACGGGAGCGGACTGGCGGGGCGGTGTCGCGGGCGCTGCGGCGGGAGTTCGTCGGCGAGCTCGCGGCCCGGTATCCGGAGCAGGACTTCTCCGCCGACTCGGTGACCGACGAGCTGCCGGTGCTCGACGCGCCGGGGTCGGTCTGGCTCGTCGTGTACGACCGGGACGAGGCGGTCGGCTGCGGCGGGCTGCGCGGGCTCGACGAGCACACCGGCGAGATCAAGTGGGTGTACCTGCGCGCGTCGGCCCGGGGCCGCGGCCTCGGCCGGGCGCTGCTGGCCGAACTGGAGGACGCGGCACGCGGCCTCGGCTACCGCCGGGTGCGGCTGAGCACCGGCGACCGCCAGCCCGAGGCGCTCCAGCTCTACCTCAGCGCGGGCTACCTGCCCGTCGACGACGGCCTCCCCGTCGCCCACCGCCTCGAGAAGGATCTCGGCTGAACGCCGCCGCGCAGGCGACGGCCCGCCATGTCATGAGGATGCAGCGCGTCACTGGCCACCTTCACGCCGGGGGCGGTCGCGGGCGAGCCGGACGAGTACGACATCCTCGATCTGAACTGATCCGAGCGAGGGGAGCCCGGTGTGGGACTGCGGATCGTCGTAGCGGACCCGGACGACGCGGTGTCCCGGGAGCTGATCGAGGAGTATCTCGCCGACATCGCCGTGCGCTACCCCGTGTCGAACGCGCGCACGTCCGGCGCTCCCCCACTCGACGTGGCCGAGCTGCGTGCCCCGAGCGGGGCGTGGCTGGTCGCCTACCTGGACGACGAGCCCGTCGGGTGCGCCGGCATGCGCCGCCTCGACGACCACTCCGCCGAGGTCAAGCGGGTCTTCGTCCGCCCCGCCGGGCGCGGGCGCAACCTGGCCCGTTCCCTGATGGCCGAGCTGGAGGACCTGGCGCGGGTGCGCGGCTACCGGCGCATGCGGCTGGACACCGGCGACCGGCAGCCCGAGGCGCTGCGCCTCTACCTGACCGGCGGCTACCACGAGATCGACGACTACAACGGCAACCCGTATGCCCGGCACTGGCTGGAGAAGGACCTCGGTCCCCGGCCCGGCGACGTGCGCGTGGTGGCCCGCAAGTTCGACGGCCGCCTGCACTGGCACGCCGTCATGCGCCGCCTCGGCGAGGACGCCCACGGGGTGTGGCTGGGCGCGACCGCGCACACGCCCTGGCGGCGCGGCACCGAGCCCGCCGTCTTCATCGCGGCCACGCACGTGGTGCTGATCCCGTACGAGGGCGAGTGGGTCGCCGCGTTCAACGCCGTCCCGCACCGCACCGAGATCTACATCGACGTCTCCGACCGTCCCGTCTGGCACGGCACCGACGAGGTCGTCTCCGTCGACCTGGACCTCGACGTGGTCCGCCGCCGCGAGGACGGCGAGGTGCTGCTGCTGGACGAGGACGAGTTCGCCGAGCACACCGTCGCCTACGGCTACCCCGACGAGGTCGTCGCCTCCGCCCGGCGCACCGCCGACGAGCTGCTGGCCGCCGTCCGGGCCGGTCAGGAGCCGTTCGGCCAGGCCGCCCTGGCCTGGCTGGCGAAGATGAACTGAACCCGCCGTCCGAGGAGGAGGAGCCCATGCCCGTCGAGGTGGAGCGCAAGTACCTGGTCCGCGACGACGGCTGGCGCGCGGAGGTGGCGCGCAGCAGCTCGCTGCGCCAGGGCTACCTGTCCACCGACCCGGACCGCACGGTGCGCGTCCGCCTCGTCGACGGCCGCACCGGCTACCTGACGATCAAGGGACGGCGCGTCGGCGACGCCCGGCCCGAGTACGAGTACGAGATCCCCGCCGAGCACGCCGCCTTCCTGCTCGACCACCTGTGCCTGCGGCCCCTGATCGAGAAGGTGCGCCACGACCTCGACCGCTCGCCGGGGGCGTGGACGGTGGACGTCTTCTCCGGCGAGAACGAGGGCCTGGTGCTGGCCGAGGTCGAGCTGTCCGACGGCGCCGCGGCGCCCCCCGTGCCGGGCTGGTCGGGCGAGGACGTGACCGAGGACGACCGCTACGCGAACTCCTACCTGCAGGAACACCCGTACCGCACCTGGTAGCGAGCTCGCCGTGGTCCGGGGTGGGCGTGACGGCGCGTGCTGTCACGTGACCGTCGTCATTCCTACCGGATGTGGACGATGTCCCACCCACCCCGCACAATGGACCACCCAGCGAAAGGACCTTGATCATGTCCCGGTTCCCTGAGGTCATCGAGCGGATGGCGACCGACCCCGAGTTCGCCGCGCACGCCCGCGCCCACCCCGACGAGGTCATGCGCGAGTACGGGCTGAGCCCAGACGAGGCCGACCAGATGGCGGCGCTCACCGACGCCACGTCCGGCGGCCCGTCCGAGCTGGACCAGCGCCTGTCCAAGAGCGGCATCGGCAGCGGCGGCCTGGCCGGCCTGCTCGCCGCGCTCGACAAGCCGAAGCGGGACGACGACGAGCACACCGCCGACCGGCCGCTGGGGCGCTGGGTCGGCCCCGGCAGCACCGACCGGTGAGTCAGAGGCTGCGCTTGAGCATCGCGTCGGCGAGCGCGTCGGCGCACTCGGCCAGGCGCAGCCCCACCACGTCCAGCCGCCGCAGCAGCTCGCGCTGCTTGAGCACGCGTGCGGTGATCTCGCCGCTGAGCACCTCGGCCAGCCCCTGGGCGTAGAGGTGGCGCACCCGGCCGGAGCGCTTGTGCGCGGCCAGCGCCGCCTCGGCGGCCTCCGCCGGGCGGTCGACCAGCCGGTCCAGGGCGCGGCGCAGGTCCCGCAGCCCGATCGCGACCTGCTCCAGCATCGCCACCGCACCGCCGTCCAGGCGTACGCCGTAGAGGTCGGTCTCGCGTACGTAGTCGCGCAGGTGGTCCAGCACGTCGTCGACGGAGCGCGACAGCCGGAACAGGTCCTCGCGGTCGATCGGGGTGGCCAGCGTCGCGGCCAGCTCGGCGACCAGCCGCCCGCGGTGGGCGTCGCCGTCGTGCTCGATCTCGGCGATGCGCAGCCGCGCCAGCGGCGGCTCCACCTCCCCGATCGTCACCGCCACGGCCAGCGCGACGCCCTCGAGCGCCGCGTCGATCTGCGCGATCACGATCGCCAGCACCCGTTTGGGCGCCCGGCCCGCCAGGTCGTCCAGCACCCTGCGCAGCCGGATCACAGCGCACCCCGCAGGACGAGGCCGCCGACGAACCCGACGGCCAGCGCCGCGGGCAGGGTGATCACCCAGGCGGTGAGCACCGGGGTGGCGAACTGCCAGCGCACGCGGCGCATGCCGGTGCTCGCGCCGGCGCCGACCAGGCCGGCCGTCGCCGACTGGGTCATGCTGACCGGCACGCCCATGCCCGCCCCGCCGAACACGGCGGTGGCCGAGGCGATGCCGGCCGACACCAGGGTCCACGGCCGCGGCGGGGTCAGCCCGCCGGCCGCGCCGCGCGCCATGCGGCGCAGGCTCACCACCGCCCCGGCCGCGAACACCAGCGCGGTCGCGCACAGCAGCACCAGGGACGGGGCCTGCATGCCGGGCGCCTGGTGGGCGACGCCGACGGCCACCCCGACGACCGCGAACATCTTCTGCCCGTCGTTGGCGGCGTAGGCCAGGCTCTGCCCGGCGAACGCGGTGACGTGCGCCAACCGCATCGCGCCGGGCAGCCGGGAGCTGGTGGGCAGCCGCCGCGCGGCCAGCCCGAGCAGGTAGCCCAGGCCGCCGCCGAACAGCGGTGCCAGCGCCGCCACGGCGAGCACGAGGGCCAGCGTCGACCAGTGCGGCGGCACGCCCAGCCCCGCCCCGACCCCGGCCAGGCCGCCCAGCACGGCGAGGGTGACGCTGGTCGGCACGCCGCGCCAGGCGAGCACCAGCACCAGCGCCAGGGCCACGCCGACGCCCGCCAGCACCACCAGCGGACCGCGGTCGCCGGCGGCGACCAGCCGGTCGGTGAAGGTGTGCGCCACGGCGAGCCCGAACAGCGCGGGCCCGGCGATGATCGCGGCCAGCAGCACGGCCAGCACCGCGTAGAGGGGCAGCTCGCGCTGGCGCAGGCCCAGGGCGAGCAGCGCCGCGCCGTCGTTGGCGCCGCAGACGAACACGAACCCGGTGGCCAGCATCGCGAAACCGATCGCCACGGCCAACCACCCCCGACTGCGCCAGGAATTCACCGTACTTGATCAACTGTGTCCGCATCGGTGGAATCACGTTTGCCGCCCGCACGGGTGATCCCCTAGCGTCACCGGTCGGGAGGAACACTGATGGCGAAGCTGAACCAGATCATCGCGGTCGAGAAGGGGATCAAGTCCCGCTCGTTCCAGGACCTGACCGAGGCCCACCACGCCGTGCAGAAGCCGGCGCTGCTGTCCGGCATCTCGCGGACATACCAGGCCAAGGACGAGGAGGGCGAGCAGCTGCCGCCGGAGTCCACCAAGGTGCAGACCCGCGCCGAGGAGGTGCTCCGCGAGATCGGCACCACGCTGACCAGGCTTTTCGACGTCACCGCGACCAAGGACGCGACCAACTGCGTCGCGAAGGCCGACGTGGTCGTCGACGACCGGGTGCTGCTGTCCGACGTCCCGGTGACCTACCTGCTCTTCCTGGAGAAGCAGCTCACCGACCTGCACACCTTCGTCAAGAAGCTGCCGGTGCTCGACGCCGCCGAGTCCTGGGTGTTCAGCGACTCCGCCGACTGCTGGTCGACCGAGCCGGTGCGCACCATCCGCACCAAGAAGGTGCCCCGCAACCATGTCAAGGCCGAGGCGACCGAGAAGCACCCGGCGCAGGTCGAGGTGTACTACGAGGACATCGCGGTGGGCTACTGGACCACCGTGAAGTTCTCCGGGGCGCTGCCGGCCAAGCGGGTGTCGACGCTGCTGGAGCGGGTGGAGAAGCTGCAGCAGGCGGTCAAGTTCGCCCGTGAGGAGGCCAACAACGCCGAGGCCGTCGACAAGCGCGTCGGCGACAAGGTCTTCGGCTACCTGTTCGCCTGACCCAGACTCCCCCGCCGGAGGGCGGGGGTGCGCATGAGCGCAAGCTGAAGCTGAAGCCGAAGCTGATCGACGCGGCCACAGTGCGGGTTCGAATCCCGCCCTCCGCACCACCGTGCGGAGGTAGCCCAAGCCTGGCAGAGGCAGTCGCGTATCAATCTCAGACTCTCGCTCCAGACTCAGCATTCGCCACCGATCGCCGGATCGACCACGCACGGACGCTCACCCCTCGAGATGCCGGTTCAACTCCGGCTCGCGCCTCTGCCACGGCGCGATGGTCTAAAGGCATGACACGGGGCGCTTAAGACTGATCCGTGCGTTTCAAACGTGCCGGCGTGTGCAATTCGGTGGCACTCCGAGGCCCGGGCGTTGGACATGCGCCCGGGCTTCACCATGTCCGGCGGCAGGACGTGTTGGCCATCCCCTTCCTGGCGTCGGTGACCGTGTTGTCGCAGGCCACGACGTTGTCGCCGACCGGGGCGAGGTGGAAGCCCCAGCCCGGGCCGTCGACGTCGGCGGTGTTGCCGGTGAACACGTTCGCCTCGCCCCAGCCGTCGGCCACGCGGTGCGTCTGGAACCCGTCGCCGCGCGAGTCGCGGCCGGTGTTGCCCTCGATCAGCCAGCCGTTGCCCTTCACGTCCACCCACGAGTCGGCGTACGAACCGGACAGGGCCGAACCGTCGAAGGTGTTGCCCGACAGCACTCCCCCGGTGGTGCCCTCCTTGATGTCGACCGGTTCGGCGGTGGTGGCGCTGATCCGGTTGTCCCGGATCGTGTTGCGATCGCTGCGGTCGGGCGCGCAGTCGCTGATGTCGCACCAGTTCGACTCGGCGGTGCCGACGTAGACGCCCTCGCCGTACTGCTTCCTGCGCCGCCCCGTGTCGCGGATCGTGTTGCCCTGCACGAGGTTGTCAGAGCTGAACGCGCGCAGGTGGATCGCCTCGTCGCCGACGTGCTCCACGGTCAGCCCGGTGAGCACCGTGTGGCTGGTGCGGTCGAGCATCACGCCCTTCTGCGCGTTGCGCACCGTGAACCCGGCCAGCCGCCAGTGGTCGGCCCCGTCGAGGTGCAGGGCGTACCCCTTGCCGGTGCCGCCGCCGTCCAGCACCGCGCCGGTCCCGCCGCACAGATGCACCGGGCGGGACGCGGTGCCGGGTGTCGTAGCGGTGAACCGGTCCCGGTAGACGCCGTCGCGCAGCCGGATGCTGTCCCCGGGCCCGACCGCGGCCAGGGCATCGGCGAGCTGCTGCGCGTCACCGACCGTGACGGTGGCGCGTGGGCAGGTCACCGCGCTCGACGCCGACCACGGCCAGGTCGAGGACGGCGTCGGTGCCGCCAACCCGCCCGGCTGGTGCCCGGCGCCGGGCCGGTCCTCGGGTGCGGCGTCATCGCACGCGGCGGGCATCATGAGCAGGGCGCAGGCCGTCAGTCCCGCCACCACCCGGGCCGGGCGCATCAGCACGTCCGCCACACCCCGCGCGGCCCGTGCGGCTTGTGCGGCTTGTGCGGCCCGCGCAGTCCGTGCAGCCAACGCGGCCCGTGCGGCCCGTGCGGCAGATCCCATGGGGTTCACTCGGCCATCACCGGGACCCTGGCCCGGCCGCGCGCCACGTCGCGCGGTGACGGTGGGCCGTGCTCCGGCGCCCGGTGCCCGCCGCCCGCGGAGCCGTCGCCCGGTGCCGCCAGCGGCTGAGTCGCGGCGTACGGGTGGCCGTGCACGACCGTCCTGCTGGTGCGGCGTATCCCCAGCACCACGATCAGCAGCAGGATCGCGGTCCACAGCAGCGTCATCGGGCTGGCGTAGTGCCGCACCCGCGCCCACAGGGTGCTGGTGTCGAGCCAGGCGCCGGTCTGGTTGTCGCGCACGGTGACCTTCCCGTCGGCGCGGCCGGTGTCCACCGCGCTGGGGCCGATGCCCTCGATCGCGTTGCCGGTGGCGCTCGACCCGCCGACCGCCCCCACGAACGTGATGCCGTGGCTACCCGCGTCGTGGATGGTGTTGCCGCGGACCTCGGCCACCGAGTCGCGGACGTACACCCCGGTCGGGGTGGTCTCGATGATGTTGCCGGTGATCCGGGCCTTGGCGACGCCGTCGCGCAGCGCGACGGCCTGGCGCCGCTGGCCGGTGAGCCGGTTGGCGGTGACGGTCAGGTCGCGTACGCCCTGGCGGGCCACGATGCCCATGTCGCCGCCGTGGATCTGGTTCTCCTGGACGCTGACCCCGTGGCCGCCGAGGATCTCGACGCCGTAGTGGCCGTTGCCGCGGGCGGTGCTGTGCGACAGGGTGTTGTTGCCGTAGCTGGCCACGGGCTGGCCGGACGCCGAGGGCCCGTCGGCCAGCGGCCGCCCGCTGAGGGTGAAGCCGTTGCCGCCGTTGCGTTCGGCCGTCGCCCCGGTGATGCGGACCTGCTGCGTCGCCCGCGACAGCACGAACCCGTCGCCGCCGTTGCCCGCCGACACGGTGCGCTCGATGACCGCGTTGCTGGCGAAGCGGTGCAGCACCAGCCCGTGTTCGAGGCTGTCGCGCACGGTCGTGTCGGCGATGTTGATGCCGTCGGCGCTGGACACGAACAGCCCGTACGCGTTGCCGACCAGCGTGCTGTCCGTGATGCGCCCGGACACGTAGGACTGGCCGGGCACCGTGAACCGGCTGTCCGGCGTGCTCACCCGGCCGTTGCCGAGGATGCGCACCTCGCCCGGCAGCAGCCTGCCGTTGCCCGCGGCGTCGGGTCCGGCCACGGCGCCGGTGTCGGGCCGGTCGGTGCCGGTGAGGCTGATCCCGCCGGTGCGCCCGCTCCAGAAGCCCAGGTGCTGCACCCGGGTGTGGCTCATCGCGAACCTGCCGCCGATGGCGCGCAGGTACGCCCGCCCGTCACCGAGCTGGGTGTCGGGCTTGCCCGCGCGGGGGTCCCAGCTGGTGATCCGCAGCAGCGCCTGCTTGGTGCCCGCCAGCTGCAGCTCGCCGCCGAAGGACACGATCGCCACGAACCCGCTGCTGCGGCTGGCCAGGCGCAGCTCCAGCCCGCCCGGGTGGGACAGCTTCAGCTTCGCCCCGGTGAGCACGTAGAGGTTCTCGGTGAGCAGGTACGCGCCCTGCGACTGCCGGACGAACGTCTGCGGGGCGAGCCGGAGCAGGTCGTCGACGGTGTACGGCTGCACCCTGGCAGTGAGGACCAGGGTGTAGCCGCCTGCGGTGTCCAGCCGGTAGGGCCGGTTCCACTTCTGCATGTCGGGGGTGGTGCCGGGCGGGCGGTTCAGCATCTCCCGCAGCGGCGCCACCGCCGTCACCGCGCGGACCTGGTCGAGCCACCTGTCCTGCCCGGCGACCAGCGCCGCCTGGCGCTCCTCGTCGGCCCGCGCCGCGGCCGCGGCGACCAGGGACGTGGACCGGGCGGCCGGACCGGCCAGTGCGGGCGGCGCGGCCGCTGCGGCCACGGCACCGGCTCGGGCCGGTCGGGCTCCGGCGACGCCGAGCGCGATGCCGCCGGCGAGAGCACCGGCCAGCAGCACCGCCGGCGCGGTATGAAAGCGCGGCACTAGGCCACCTCCGTGAGGGCGCCGGCGCCGTGCCGGGCGGGTGCGAGCGTGCCCGCGTGCTGGCCCTCGCCGCCGATGCGGTCGCTGGCGCGGGTGAGCCACCCCTGCTTGTTCATGGTCAGGAAGGCGTACAGCTTGATCGGCAGCGAGATCGCGATGACCACCGCCGCGAGCAGCGGCAGGATGAGCAGGTCGCGGGGGTGGCGGCGCAGGTGCGACCAGCCCCGGATGGCGCGCCCGGCCAGCAGCCAGAACAGCACCACCACGCCGCCGCGCGGGGTCAGTTCGAGCCGGCTGAGCAGCAGGTATCCGATGGCCATGCCCATGGTCACCGGGGTCAGCAGGATCTGCAGCACGGTGATCTTGGTGACCAGCGGGGTGCGCCACAGCCAGCCCTTCCACAGCGCGGTCAGGTAGCAGCGGTAGGAGTTGCGGCTCCAGCGGACCCGCTGCTTGACGAAGGCGCGCAGCGACGACGGGAACATCGACAGCGCCCGGGCCGAGGACTGGTGCACCGTCCGGTAGCCCGAGGCCAGCACCAGCCAGGTGAGCCTGCCGTCGTCGCCGGCCACGCAGCGCCGGCCCAGGAAGAACTCGTTCTCCAGGTGCTCCAGCACCGGCATGACCGCGCTGCGCCGGTACGCCGCGGTGCGCCCGGACAGGCAGGCCACCGCCCCGGCCCGGCCCATCGCCGGGACGTAGTCGTGGTAGCGCAGGTTGACCAGCCAGTCCGCGATACGCCGCCACACGCTGGTGCCGCGCTGGTACACGTTCTGCTGCGTACCGACGCCGCCCACCTCGGGATCGACGAACGGCATCTGCACCGCCGCCAGCAGCCCGCGCTGCCAGCGGGTGTCGGAGTCGACCAGCACCACCAGCTCGCCGCGTGCGGCCCGGATGCCGACACCCAGCGCGGACCGCTTGCCCCGGTGCGTGAACGGCAGCACCCGCAGCCGCGGGTCGGTGACCGCGCCCAGCCGCCGCAGCACCTCGGTGTCGGCCACGTCCGGCACGATGATCACCTCGGCGGGGTCCTGCGCGAGCCAGCTGCGCAGGCAGTCCAGCAGGATGTCGGGGTCCTCGCGGTAGGAGGGCACCACCACCGACACGGTCGTGCGGTAGTCGTTGACGATCGGGCGGTCCAGCCGCGACAGCAGCACGCGGTAGAGCCACAGCCCCCACACGAACACGCCGGCCAGGCCGAGCGGCATCAGCTCGCGCCACGACGTCTCGGCGGCCGCGGCGACCAGCCACGACCAGGCCGCGTCGAAGAACCGGGACAAGCGCCGCCTCCAGACGGTCCGGGCGGACCCGGCCGGCCCGCTTCACCGCTGTAAACCGGCCCGCGCCCGGAAACGGCCCGCCCTACCGGGCGGTACACCATTGCTGACGAAACGCCGCAATAGATCGTGAATCTGCCGTACGTTGGTAGTATGTCCGATCAAGTGCAGGCGCCTGCCGGGCTCGCTGGAGTGGCCCTCGGCACCGCGGTGCTGGTCGCCGAACGCCTGCGGCGGATCGGCCGCGGCCCACGCGCCGACGAAGAAGTCCAGGATCTGCTCACCAGCGGCGTCGAGCCCGCACCGGCCGACTCCCGCTCCCCGGTCGCGGTCGCCGTCGGGCTCACCCAGCAGGCCGTCGACCTCACCCAGCAGGGCGTCGGCCTCGCCCTGCGCACCGGTGCCCGGGTCACCGACGCCACCCGCGAGCAGGCCCGCAGGCTCGCCGACGCCACCCGCGCCGCCCTGCCCGACGCCTCGCCGATCGACACCGCCCGCGACACCGTCGCCGCCGCGGGCGTACGCGGCCGGGACACCCTGGTCGCCAGCCGCTCGGCGGCCGTCGTCGCGCTGCGCGCCACCGTCGACGACGGGCTCGGCTGGATCGAGAAGTCGATCGTGCCGCGCATGGTCGACGACCTGATGCCGTATCTGATCAGCAGCGTGGTGCCGCGCCTGGTGGAGGGCGCCATCCCCGAGATCAGGAGCAAGGTCATCCCCGTGGTGATCGACGACCTCACCCGCGACCCGCGGCTGCAGGAGCTGATCAGCGAGCAGAGCCGTGGCGTGCTGGCCAACGCCACCGACGAGCTGCGCGAGACCTCCGCCACCGCCGACGACAAGATCGAGACGTCGTTCCGGCGGATGTTCCACCTGCACCATACGAACGGTGACCGGTGACGGCGCCAAGCCGTCACCCGCCATACGCAGGCCTCGTATCCCGCCTCGCCGGACTCGCGATCGACGCCGCCCTCCTCGCGGTGGCGTCGACGCTCGCCGCCGGCGGGGTGCCCGCCCTCTGGGCCGCCCTCGACGGCGAACCCCCCGGCTGGCTCAAGGCGACCGCGGGCCTGATCGCCGTCGTGCTGCCCGCCGTCTACTTCACCACCTGCTGGTGGATGACCGGGCAGACGCTCGGCTCGCTGCTGTTCGGCACCGTCGTCCGCCGCGCCGACGGCCGCCACGTCGGACTCGTGCGCGCCCTGCTGCGCGCCGTGATCGGCCTCGCCATCCCGGTCCTCTGGCTGATCGGCCTGGTCGGCGTGCTCACCGACGACCGGCGCCGCGCCTGGCACGACCGCCTGTTCGGCACCGTCGTCCGCTACGTCGACCGCCGCAACTGAACCGCCTGTCACCGCGATGACCTTCAGGGGCGGCCCGCCGGCCGGCGACGGACGGCCCCTGTAGGACCGAGTGCCTCCCGCGCAACCCCGACACGGCCGTCCGTCGGATGAGTTCCCCGCCCGCCCTCGACACGACTCGACACCAGGTCCTTGCGTCAGACCGGACCCTTCATGTCCGCCGCATCCCCGGCGTGCTCCTCCGCCCAGGCCGACCAGGCTTGCCACCACCGCTGCTCACCGGTCATGCGTTCCGCGCCCTGGTCGCTCTCTTGCAGAGGTGTCACTGCTGCGGGCGACAACCCAGGAGTTGTCGCGACAACCCAGAAGTTGTCACCCGTGGACCGGGTGTCCGCCGGCGACGGACGCATCCACTGCCGGGACGAAGGGACTGCTTGACCGGTGGGCCTACCGTGCGGGCGTGATCCGTAGTCCCGGACCGTCGCGTGTGGTCGCGTCCGTCACCGCGCTGTCGGTGCTCAGCGCGGCCGCGTTGCCGCTGTACGAGTCCGGGACGGTCGGGCCGAGCGCGCTGCTGATCCCGGTCGGGCTGCTGCTGGTGGTGTCGTGGCTGATCCGGATGGCGCAGTGGATCGCGGCGGCGGGCGCCCCGCCGCAGCCCGGCGAGCTGGCCCTGCACCTGGCGCAGGGCGCTTCCCCCGCCGAGCGCGGCCGGGCCGGGCGTGACCGGGCCGGGCGCGGCGCGGGCGGGGCGGGCCGGCCGGGCGGTGTCGACGCCGCGTCGCGCGGGTTCGCGGTGTGGGCGGTGCTGACCGACCGGCGCGGCCGCCGGGCGTACCAGCGGGTGGTGTGGGAGCCGTGGCTGCGCGACCTTACTGGCCCGCAGCGGGTGCTGGTGCGCCGCCGGGCCGGGGTCGTGGTGCTCGACGTGGAGGGCCGGGGCAGGCTGTGGCCGGCGAGCTTCGCGCTGCGGCGCCCGCCGTGGGGTGTGCGGCTGCTCCCGGCCGGTGGGCGTGCCGGGACCGACCTGTCGTGGTGGCGGCTGCTGATCGTGCTGCTGCCGGTGGCCGCGCTGTGCGCCGGTCCGCACCTGGCCGAGGGGGACGTGCCTGCGGCGCTGTGGGCGGCCGGGTACGTGACCGCGCTGACGTTCGGCGTCGGCCAGTGGTTTGGTGTCATCCCGCCCGGCCGTCGGCGCACCGGCCCCGCTCCGGACCCCGGCGGCGCGAAGCCGCCCCGCCAGCGCAGCGGCGGCGTCCGCCAGCCCCAGCAGCAGCGGCGTGCCGACGGGCGCAGGCGTTAGGAACCGGCGTCTTCCACATCGGAGAACGGCGAGCAGGTGCCCTGACGGTCCCGGTCAGGACGGCAGGAACGCACCTGCGCCGTGACGGCGGGAGGGCACCTGCGCCGTCCCGACACGGGGAAAGGGCGCCTTCGGTCGCGCGAAGCGACGCGAAGGCGCCCTTTCCTCCCCTCGGAAGGAAGTCACGTGGTGGTGCGGCGGCGACGACGGCGGACAGGGCCGTCGTCGGCGATGAAAGTGCGGGTCAGCGCCATCGCGATGACGATGCCGATGACCGCGCAGACCAGCTGCGTGAGCAGTTCGGCCCAGCTCCACGTGAAGTGCCAGCCGGCCCAGTTCCAGTCCCAGCGGGCGGGCCACGTGCCCTCCCAGCCCATCTGGCGCGCCACCCAGGTGCCCGTGAGGGCCGCGAGGATGCCGACCACCGCGGTCGCGATGACACCGATGTCCTGGCGGCCCGGCAAAATCAGCCGGCCGAGGGTGCCGATGAAGATTCCGATCAGGATTGCGCTGAGGATTCCGGTCGCCGTCATGGCGCGCCACTACCCGCATGCGCCGATCCTTAATCGCGGCACCGGTTCCGGGCGTAAAACCGCTGGCCCGGCGGGGTCGCAGCGGCTACAACTGACGGCGTGATCGTGAAGTATCCGCGTACGCCGCACCTGGCCGGCTCGCGCCTGCAGCCGGGCGACGAGGACCTTGCCCAGGTGCCGTTCGCGCGCATCCGGGGCCGGCACGTGGTGGCCGAGGAGAAGCTCGACGGGGCGAACGCGGGCATCAGCTTCACCGCCGGCGGCGAGCTGCGGCTGCAGTCGCGCGGGCACTACCTGTCGGGCGGGCCGCGCGAGCGGCAGTTCGCGGTGCTGAAGTCGTGGGCGGCCACGGTCGCGCCGCTGCTGTGGGCGCGGCTGGGCGACCGCTATGTCTGCTACGGCGAGTGGATGTACGCCAAGCACACGGTGTTCTACGACGCGCTGCCGCACTACTTCTGCGAGTTCGACGTGCTGGACACGGCCACCGGCGAGTTCCTGGACACGCCGCGGCGGCGCGAGCTGCTGGCCGGGCTGCCGGTCACCAGCGTGCCGGTGCTCGCGGCGGGCGGGTTCGCGCGGCTGGCGGAGCTGACCTCGCTGGTGGGGCCGTCGCGGTGCCGTACGCCCGGCTGGCGGCAGGCGCTGGCGGAGGCGGCGGCCGAGGCCGGGGTGGATCCGCAGCGGGCGGCGGCCGAGAGCGACCGGGCCGACGAGATGGAGGGCCTGTACCTGAAGGTCGAGGAGGGTGGCCGGGTCGTGGAGCGCTACAAGTGGGTGCGCCACGGCTTCCTGACGGCGGTGCTGGACTCGGGTTCGCACTGGGCGGACCGGCCCGTGGTCGCCAACCGGCTGGCCGATCCGGGGGTGCTGTATGCGGGCCTTTGAGCGGCTGTGCCCGCAGGGCCCGGGGTGGGCGCTGGACTGGGCGGCGGTGCGGGCGGAGTTCGGCTGGCTGGAGCGGCTGGCCGGGGTGGCGCAGGACCCGGTGCACCATGGCGAGGGCGACGTGCTGACGCATACCCGGATGGCCGCGCAGGCGCTGGTGGACCTGCCGCAGTGGCGGGCGCTGCCGCGCGGGCGGCAGGTGCTGCTGTTCGCGGCGGTGCTGCTGCACGACGTGGCCAAGCCGGACTGCACCCGGCGTGAGGGCGAGCGGGTGACCGCGCACGGTCATTCGCGCCGCGGCGAGCTGCTGGCGCGGCGGATCCTGTGGCGGGCGGGCGCGCCGATCGCCTGGCGGGAGCACGTGGCGGCGCTGGTGCGCCACCATCAGGTGCCGTTCTGGGCGCTGGAGCGCCCGGACCTGGAGCGGATCGCGCTGCGGGTGTCGCTGACCGCGTCCAACGAGGATCTGGCGCTGCTGGCCACGGCCGACATCCGGGGCCGGGTGTGCGCGGACGCGGAGGCGGTCGTGGAGCACATCGGGCTGTTCCGGGAGTACTGCGCGGACCTGGGGGTGCTGGACGGGCCGTGGCGGTTCGGGTCCGACCATGCCCGGTTCATGTACTTCCGCACCCCGGGCCGGGATCCGCGCTATGACGCGTACGACGACACGCGGCTGACCGTGACGGTGCTGTCGGGGCTGCCCGGGGCGGGCAAGGACACCTGGGTCGCCGCGCACCGGCCGGACGTGCCGGTGGTGAGCCTGGACGCGCTGCGCGCCGAGCTGGGCGTGGGCCCGACCGGGGACCAGCGGGCGGTGGCCGCGGCGGCGTACGAGCGGGCGCGCGGGCACCTGCGGGCGGGGCGGGCGTTCGTGTGGAACGCGACGAACGTGTCGCGCCGGCATCGGGAGATCTGCGTCGGGCTGGCCGCGGCGTACCGGGCGCGCATCGAGCTGGTGTCGCTGGAGGCGCCGCCGGACGTGCTGCGGGCGCGCAACGGCAGGCGGCAGGCGCGGGTGCCGGAGGCGGTGCTCGACCGGCTGGTGTCGAAGTGGGAGACCCCGGACGCGACCGAGGCGCATACCTTACACCTGCTGGACACGAATGATCGTGCACTTCACGTGATCGAAGCATGATCGATGGCCTAGAGTAGGCGAGTGATCGAATCGCAGAGTGTCACCGACGCACTACATATTGCTGCCGAAAGGCGTCAAACCTGCGGTTTCTTCTTCGACTTCGACGGCACCCTGTCCGAGATCCGCGACGACCCGGCCGGGGTCGTCCCGGTGCCGGGCATCGTCGACGCCATCGCCGAGATCGCCGGGCGCGTGCGCACCGTCGCGGTCGTGTCCGGCCGCCCGGCGGAGTTCCTGCAGCGCCACTTCGGCGCCCTGCCGGTGCGCCTGTACGGCCTCTACGGCATGGAGTCGGTGGACGAGCACGGGGCGCTGTGGACCGATCCCGAGGTGCTGCCCTGGGTGTCGGCCGTCGAGGAGGTCGTCAAGCGCGCGGTGACCGAACTGGACCCCGACGTCCTGGTCGAGGACAAACGCCTGTCCGTCGCCCTGCACTACCGCACCGCACCGCACCTGCGCGGGCAGGTCGAGGACTGGGGCGGGCACCGCGCCGCCGAGTACGGCCTGGCGCCGCTGCCCGGCCGGATGGTGCTCGAGCTCAAACCGCCGATCCGCCGCGACAAGGGCGGCGTCATCCGCGCCGCCACACCCGACCTGGACTGCGTCTGGTACTTCGGCGACGACCTGGGTGACCTGCCGGCCCTCACCGCCCTGGCCGACCGGCTCGCCGCCGACCCGGGCTTCCGGGTGTTCCGGGTCGGGGTGTCCAACCCCGAGACCGGCGAGCAGGTCGCCGCGATGATGGACGTCGTCGTGAACAGCCCGCGCGACCTGGTGCCGCTGCTGCGCCGCGCCGCCGACGCCTGCACCCCCTCGCACCGGTAGCGGCCCCGGCGCGGGCGGTGATTGAACCGCCCGACGTCGGGGTAAGCGACGATCATGCCGGAATCCGTCATGGTGTTCGCACCGTCCCCGCAGCTCACCGTCACCGTCGAACAGGTCGGCGACGAGGAGGAGATCCACCTGCACGCGGGCGGGCAGGGCGTCTGGGTCGCCCGAATGATCAAATCCCTGGGTGTACGCGCCGTGCTGTGCTCCGCCTTCGGCGACGAGACCGGCCGCGTCGTGCGCAACCTGATCCTCGACGAGGGCCTCGACCTCGGCGCGGTCGAGGTCGCGGCCCGCAACGGCGCCTACGTCCACGACCGCCGCGACGGCGAGCGCACCGAGGTCGCCCAGGCGCCCGGACGGGCGCTGAGCCGCCACGAGCAGGACGAGCTCTACAACGTCGCGCTCGCCGAAGGGCTGCGCGCCAAGGTCGCGGTGCTGGCGGGCGTCGCCGACGAGCAGGTGCTGCCCCCCGACGTGTACCGGCGGCTGGCCCGTGACCTGCGCCGCAACGGCACCACGGTCGTCGCGGACCTGTCCGGCGACTACCTGACCGCGGTCCTGGAAGGCGGCGTGGACGTGCTCAAGGTCTCCCACGAGGAGCTGCTGCGCGACGGGCGCGCCCCCGACGACGCCGTGCCGTCGCTGGTCGCGGGCCTGTTCACGCTGCGCGAGGACGGCGCGGCCAACGTCGTGCTCAGCCGGGCCGAGCACCCCGCGCTGGTGCTCATCGACGGCGAGGTGTTCCAGGTCGAGCTGCCGCGGCTGGAACCGGCCGACCACCGCGGCGCCGGCGACTCGATGACCGCGGGCATCGCCGCGACCCTGGCCACGGGCCGCGAGCTGGACGAGGCCGTACGCACCGGCGCCGCCGCGGGAGCGCTCAACGTCACCCGCCACGGCCTGGGCACCGGCCGCGCCGACGTGATCGCCCAGTTCACCACCCGGGTGCGGCTGACCTCGGTGCCGGGGCATCCGGCGAGTGCCGCACCCGACCGCGAGAGCAGACAAGGACACACCTCCCCCGAGCAGCTCGCGGAAGGAGCGAAGCGGTGACCCGGATCCTGATCACCAACGACGACGGTATCGACGCACCCGGACTGCACCGCCTCGCCCTGGCCGCGCACTCCGGCGGCTACGACGTGGTGGTCGCGGCGCCGGCCCGCGACTCCAGCGGCGCCAGCGCCGCGATGAGCGCCGTCGCGCAGGACGGCCGCGTGGTCGTCGAGGAGCGCACCCTGCCGGAGCTGGACGGCGTGCCCGCGTACGCGGTCACCGGCACCCCGGCGCTGGCCGCGCTGATCGCCACCCGCGGCGCGTTCGGCGACCCGCCCGACGTGGTCCTGTCCGGCATCAACCGGGGCGCGAACGCCGGCCCGGCCGTGCTGCACTCGGGCACCGTCGGCGCGGCGCTGACCGGCGCCACGTACGGCTGCCACGGCCTGGCCGTGTCCCTGGACCTGGCCGACGGCGACCTGACCGACGACGACCGGCACTGGGACACCGCCGCCGCGTACGCCGTGGCGGTGCTGCCGCTGCTGGAGGCTCTGCCCCGCGCCACCGTGGTGAACCTGAACGTGCCCGACCTGCCCGCCGACCAGGTGCGCGGGCTGTGCCGGGCCCGGTTCGGCCGCTTCGGCCAGGTGCAGATGCGCATCGCCGAGCGCGGCAGCGGCTACGTGCGCACCGCGCTGGAGGACACCGGCGCCCACCTGGAGCCCGGCACCGACATGGCTCTGCTCGCCGACGGCTACGCCACGGTCACGCCGCTGCAGCCGCTCGGCGAGGCGAACGTCGACCTGCCCGACCTGTCCGACCTGGCGATCCCCCGGCGCGAGCAGGCCGCCGCCCGCCCCTGAGGACGAGCTGTGCCGAGGGCCCCCGCGCACGCCGCGGGGGCCCTCGGCGCGCGGGCCACCGTAGGTCAGACCGACAGGGCCGCGGCCAGGAACAGCGCGCCGCCGCAGACGAGTACGGACGCGCCCGCCGTGATCAGCAGGATGAGGTAGTTGGACCACATGCCGAACGTGGTGACGTCGGTGCCGTGTCCGTCGAAGACCCGGTTGCGCCAGCCGCCGAAGCGGAACGACAGCAGGTGCGCCAGGCCGGGGTGCACGGTCAGCGCGGTCTTGATCATCGGGAAGCCGAAGGGGTCGGTCAGCTTCGCCTCGTGCGGCCCGGGCGGCAGCGCCACATAGTAGGTGCCCTCCCCGCCGAACGGCACCTCCCGGCCGTCGATCTTCAACCGTGACGTCGAGGCCGCCGACACCAGGTAGGGGCCGCGGTTGACACTGAACACGAGCACGCCGCAGCCCTCCGGCGGCGTGATCGGCACCGGGTACGCGGCGAACGGGACGATGGCGCCCGGGGGGATCGGCTGCATGCGCCGATCCTGCCAGAGCCGCTCAAGCCGTGACCGCGCCGCCGCCGGGCGGGCTAGTGCGCGGGGTTGTCGGTGTGCGGGCGGCGGCCCAGCTGGTGCCAGCTCGTCTCGGCGACCTCGACGTCGTAGTGCTTGGCCGCGGCGAGCAGGTTCGCGAACGCGACGTCGCGCTCGGCGTCGTTGACGTCCTTGACCTGGTCGAAGCGGGCCAGCGCGTTGCGCACGTGCTCGGCGTCGGTCAGCGGCAGCTTGCGCTTGCCGGCGAACGCGAACACGTGCTCGGGCAGCCGGTTCTTCTCGGCCGTGCTCAGCTCGCCCTCGACCTCGTACGGCCGCCAGGTGGTCTTCGTCTTGGTCGTCATGCCCGATTCGTACCCGCCGGCGCGCCGGGCGCAAACGCCGCCGTGCGGCGGTCACATCATGAGCTGGTCGATGGTGATGGGCAGGGAGCGCAGGCGGCGGCCGGTGGCGTGGAACACGGCGTTGCCGATCGCGGCCGGGATGCCGACCAGGCCGATCTCCCCCGCGCCCTTGGTGCCGGCCGGGCTGAACCGGTCCGGCCCGCCCGCGAACAGCACCTCGATGTCGGGCACGTCCGCGCACGAGGCGATCAGGTAGTCGCCGAACGTGCCGTTGGCGACCCGGCCGGTGTCGGGGTCGGTCACCGTCTCCTCGAACAGGGCCATGCCGATGCCGCCGACGGTGCCGCCGATGATCTGGCTGCGGGCCAGTTTCGGGTTGAGCACGCGGCCGCAGTCGGTGACGGTGACGATGCGCCGCACCCGCAGCCGCCCGATCGCCGGGTCGATGGCGACCTCGACGTAGCGGGCGCCGAACCCGCCGGCCTGGTGCATGCCGGCCTCGGCCGCGTCGGGCAGCCGGGTCTGGCCCTCGGCCGACAGCTGGGTCAGCTCCCGCCCGGCGAGCAGGTCGGCGAACGAGGCCCGCGCCGACGGGTCGGCTGCGCGGCACAGGCCGCCGTCGCGGCAGGTGACCTCGCCCGCCTCGGCGCCGGCCAGCGGCGAGTCGGGGCTGGCCAGGTCCAGCAGGCTGCGGCGCAGGTTCGCCGCGGCGTCGGTCAGCGCCGCCGACAGCGACGAGGCCAGGCCAGAGCCGCCGGACTGGGCGGCGTCGGGCAGGTCGCTGTCGCCCAGCTGCAGGTCCACCTGCCGGGGCGCCAGCCCGAGCAGGTCCGCGGCCAGCTGCGTGAGCACCGTGTACGTGCCGGTGCCGATGTCGGTGCCGGCGGTGCGCACGGCGGCGGTGCCGTCGGCGTACACGGTGATCCGGGCGGTGGACTGGGGCAGGTAGGCGCCGTAGAACGCGGTCGCCATGCCCCAGCCGACGAGTAGGCGCCCGTCGCGCGTCGACGACGGCGCCGGGTCGCGCCGCGACCAGCCGAACACCTCCGCGCCGACCCGGCAGCACTCGACCAGGGCGTTGCTGGACCAGGGCAGGCCGCTGCCGGGGTGCACGTCGGCGGCGATGTTGCGCAGCCGCAGTGCGAGCGGGTCCATGCCGAGCTCATAGGCGAGCTCGTCCATCGCGGTCTCGATCGCCCAGTTGCCCTCGGCCTCGCCGGGGCCGCGCATCGCCGACGGGTAGCGGCGGTTGAGCCGCACGGTGCGTTCGACGGTGGCGACGTTCGGGCACGTGTACACCTGCCCGGTCGCGGAGGTGAGCAGGCCCAGCGCGGGCTTGTCGAGCGAGGCCAGGCTCGTGGCCCGGTGCTCGATCGCGGTGAGCGTGCCGTCGCGGCGCGCCGCGAGGCGCACCTGGTGTTCGGTGTCGGGGCGGTGCCCGACGAGCTTGAACATCTGCGGCCGGGTCAGCATCAGCTTGACCGGCCGGCGCAGGGCACGGGCGGCGCCCGCGGCGAGCATCTTGTACGGCCACGGGATGAGCCCGGCGCCGAACCCGCCGCCCAGGTACGGCGCGTGCACGCGCACGCCCGACTCGGGCACCCCGAACATCGCGGCCAGGGTCTTGCGGACGTTGACGGGCCACTGGGTGGAGTCGTGGAACTCGAGGTGGTCGCCGTCCCACGCGGCGACGGCGCCCATCAGCCCGAGCGGGTTGTTGACGTTCTCGGCGGTGGTGTAGGTGGCGCCGACGCGCACGTCGGCCTGCGCCCAGCCGGCCTCGGTGTCGCCGCGGTGCGTGTCGGGCAGGTACGGCAGCGGCTCGGGGCTGCCGTCGGCGGGGTCGAGCAGCGCCGCCTCGGGCGCGTAGGTGATCTCGATGAGCCGGGCGGCTTCGACGGCCTGCTGGATCGTGTCGGCGACGACGAGGGCGACCTCCTGGCCGTGGAAGGCGACCCGGCCGTCCTGCAGCGGCGCGGGCGGCGCCTCCCCGAACGCGACCTGGGGCCCGGCATTGAGCCGCGGGAAGTTCTCGTGCGTGAACACGGCCCGCACCCCGGGCAGGGTCAGCAGGGCGCTGGTGTCGACCTTGGTGACGGTACCGGCGGCGATGGTGGCGGTGACGACGACGGCGTGCAGCATCCCGGGCAGGGTCACGTCGCCGGAGTACGGCGCGGTGCCGGTGACCTTGTGCGGGCCGTCGACCCGGTCGATGCCCTGCCCCACCCATTCGCGGGGTGCCGCGGGCCTGGACTGTGTGGCGGTCATGGGGTGGCCTCCGTGGTCATCGCGAGCAGTTGCCTGGTCAGCGTCGCCACCGCCAGGTCGACCTTGAACGCGGTGCCGGGCAGCGTGTACGCCCCGGCGACGGTGGCGCGGCCGGCCTGCTCGAACCGGACGGGGTCGACGTGGGTGCCGCGCAGCATCTGTTCGGCCTGCCGGGCGCGCCACGGCACGGACCCGACGCCACCGAGCGCGATGCGCAGGTCGGCGATCAGGTCGCCGTCCATGAGCACCGCCACCGCGGCCGACACCAGCACGAACTCGTACGACGCCCGGTCGCGGACCTTCAGGTAGCCCGAGCGCCACCCGGCGGGCAGCAGCGGCACGTCCACGGCGGTGATCAGCTCGCCGTGGCCGAGCACGTGCTCGATCGACGGGCCCTCGTCGGCGCGGACCCAGAGCTCGGTCAGCGGCACGTGCCGCTGCCCCTGCGGGCCGACGACCAGCGCCTGCGCGTCGACGGCGACCAGCGGCACGGCCACGTCGGAGGCGTGCAGGGCCACGCAGCGCTCGTCGACGCCGAGGATGGCGTGCATCCGGGCGTGGTTGTCGACGGCGGCGCAGCCGGAGTCGGGGCTGCGCCGGTTGCAGGCGCTCACCGTCGGGTCGCGGAAGTAGCGGCAGCGGGTGCGCTGCAGCAGGTTCCCGCCGATGGTGGCCATGTTGCGCAGCTGCGTCGACGCCCCGGCCAGCAGCGCCTCGCGCACCATCAGCAGCCGGTCGGCGACGGCGGGCTCGGCGGCGAGCTCCTCCATGCTGGTGAGCGCGCCGACGCGCATGAGCTGGCCGTCGACCATGATGCCGCGCAGCGGCAGCCGGGTGATGTCGACCAGCCGGTCCGGGGTCCACACGCCGTCCTTCATCAGGTCGAGCTGGGTGGTGCCCCCGGCCAGGAACGCCGCCTGCGGGTCGGCCGCGACCGCGGCGACGGCCTGCTCGACGTCGGTGGGCCGGTCGTAGACGAAGGCGCGCATCAGGCACCGTCCTCGGCACGCTCATGCGCGGCGACCTCGCGGATCGCGGCGACGATGTTGTCGTACGCCCCGCACCGGCACAGGTTGCCCGCCATGTACTCGCGGATGTCGGCGTCGTCGCCGGCGCGTCCCTCGCGCAGCAGGCACGCCGCGGACATCAGCTGGCCCGGGGTGCAGAACCCGCACTGGAACGCGTCGTGGCGCAGGAACGCCTCCTGCAGCGGGTGCGGGCCGAGCTCGCCGGCGAGCCCTTCGACGGTGGTGACGCTGCGGCCGTCGACCTGCGCGGCCAGCATGAGGCAGGCCAGCACCCGGTTGCCGTCGACGTGCACCGTGCACGCGCCGCAGGCGCCCTGGTCGCAGCCGCGTTTGGTGCCGGTGAGCCCGGCGGTGTCGCGCAGCGCCTCCAGCAGGGTGGTGCGGGTGTCGACGCGCCACTGGTGCGGGGTGCCGTTGACGACGGTGAGGATGTCGACGACGTACTGATCCTGCGCCGATGGGGCGCGTGCGGTCGTTCGGGTGGTTTTCATCGGGCGCCTCCGGCCGCGGCCCGGTCGCCGCGAACCGTCTGCCCTTCAGGCGACCGGCACATAGATTGGGACATCTCAGGATGCCATCGGCCGGCGGCGCGCATCCGGCGTTCGGCCGAATACGCAGCGGGTCGCCGGGCGCGGCCCAGGTCATGATCGGCTGATCGGCGCGGTTGAAGTGGTGTACGGGATGGTTTGGGGGGCATGTGGCTTTAGGGTGGTCTTTGATCACCCCCGACCGTGTAACCGAGTACGGGAGGGAACGTATGGGGGACAAGCAGTTCTTCCGCAAGGTCGCCGAGCTGTCGGGGCTGACCGTGGAGGAGGCGGCCGACGCCACCCGCGCCACGCTGGAATGCCTGGGCAGCCGGCTGAGCAACGGCGAGAACCGCTACCTGGTCACGCACCTGCACGAGGGGCTGCGCGACGCGGTCGGCAGCGACGGGCGCGGCCGCATCGAGTGCTTCGGGCTGCCGGAGCTGCTGCGCCGGGTGCGTGAACGGACCGGCCTCAACGACCGCGACACCGCGTCGGGGGTGCGCGCGGTGCTGACCGCGCTGCGTGAGGACATGGGCGACGAGGCGTTCGACCATGTGATGCAGCAGCTGCCCAACGAGTTCGGGGCGATGGCCCGGGCGCGGGCCGCGGCCTAGCCCGACCGGTACGCCACCAGCCTGGTGCGGTCGGCGGCCCCGGGGCTCTCCGAGCGCACCAGGCCCACGCCGGGCGCGTACGAGCGGTGGATCCGCACGCCCCGGCGCAGCCGCGAGGTCTCCTCGACGGTGACGACGTCGCCGTAGGCGCCCGCGGGCACGCTGACCCGCCCGCCGGTCCCCACCACCTGCGCCTGGTCCTCGGCCCGGCCGCGGCTGTACGCGATCCGCCACCGCTGGCCGCCGACCGGCCGGGCGGGCATGGCGATGCCGGGCTGCGCGCCGTCGCGGCCCGCCTGCCACCCGTCGGTGCCGGTGAGGGTGCCCTCGATGTAGTCGCGGCCGCTCTCGCCGAACAGCCACACGTTGCCGGCGCCGTCCTGGGCGTACCAGCGGGTGGCGTCGCGGATCACGGAGCCGCCGGCGTCGGTGGTGACCGACCGGACGGGCACGGTGTCGATGTCGGCGATGCGCTGCGTGCCGGTGCCGGCGGTGACCTCGGTGCGCACGTCCCCGTCGATGCCCGGGGTGCTGTAGCTCCACCGCGACCCGGCCGCCAGCGGCAGGTACGGGTTGGCGACGCGCGCGGTGAATTCGGCCGGGTCCAGGCGCACCGGCTGGTCGCCCAGCGGCAGCGGCGACGGCGCCGGGGTCGGCGCGGGGGTGGGCACGGCGGCCGGGGCGGCGGGTGCGGGACCCGCGTACAGGCCCGCGGTCAGGACCAGCGCGAGGGTGAGCGGCTGCAGGCGGACCACGCTGCCATCGTCGCAGCCCACCGCGGCCGGTATGCGCATTCAGCCGTAACACCTACGCATACGTCCTGATATTGGAAGGATGAGCGGCGTGAGCGAGCGCAGCGACCCCACCCCGCACGTGGCCGCGGCCGGTGCCGGCGCGCCGCCGCACGCGTCCACCACGTCGACCGGGAGCACGCCATGACCGCACCCGCCGCGCCCGCGCCCGCGGACGTGTTCATCGTCTTCGGCATCACCGGCGACCTCGCCAAGGTCATGACGTTCCGGTCGCTGTACCGGCTGGAACGCCGCGGCCTGCTCGACTGCCCCATCATCGGCGTCGCCGCCGACGACTGGACCGTCGACAAGCTGCGCGAACACGCCAAGGCCTGCATCGAGGGCACCGGCGAGCAGCTCGACCCGGCGATCTTCGACCGGTTCGCCGCGCGGCTGTCGTACGTGTCCGGCGACTTCACCGACGACGGCCTCTACAGCCGCGTCGCCGCCGCCGCCAAGGGCGCCCGCACCCCCGTGTCGTACCTGGAGATCCCGCCGTCGCTGTTCGCGACCGTCATCAAGGGCCTGTCCGAGGCCGGCCTGACCCGCGGCGGGCGCGTGGTCGTCGAGAAACCGTTCGGCCACGACCTGGCCTCGGCGCAGGCGCTCGCCGCCGACCTGCACCAGTACCTCGACGAGCCGCAGCTGTTCCGCATCGACCACTTCCTCGGCAAGATGGGCACCGAGGAGCTGGTCTACCTGCGGTTCGCCAACCGGATGCTGGAACCGCTGTGGAACCGCGACCACATCGACAACGTGCAGATCACCATGGCCGAGGACTTCGGCGTGGCCGACCGCGGCCACTTCTACGACCCGGTCGGCGCGCTGCGCGACGTCGTCGTCAACCACCTGATGCAGGTCCTGGCCGGCGGCGCCATGGAACCCCCGGCCGGCCGCCACCCCGAAGCGGTCAAGAACGCCCAGTTCGCGCTGTGGTCGGCGGTGCTCGACGCCGACCCGGCGCAGTACGTGCGCGGCCAGTACGACGGCTACCAGGACATCGCCGGCGTCAAGGCCGGCTCGACCACCGAGACCTACGCCGCGCTGCGCCTGGAGATCGACAACTGGCGCTGGTCGGGGGTGCCGTTCTTCATCCGCACCGGCAAGTGCCTGCCGGTGACCCAGACCGAGTTCCGGGTCGTGTTCAAGCAGCCGCCGCGGCTGGGCCTGCCCGCGTTCGCGGGCCTGACGCCCGAACCCGACCAGTTCGTCATCAAGCTCGACCCGACCACCGGCGCGCGGCTGCGCCTGAACGCCAAACGCGCCGACACCGACTTCGTCGGGCCGATCACCATGGACATGGAGTTCGCCGCCGAGGGCGGCGAGGGCCCCACCCCGTACGAGGTGCTGCTGCACGCCGCGCTGGTCGGCGACGCCAACCGGTTCACCCGCCAGGACGGCGTCGAGGAGACCTGGCGCATCATGCAGCCGCTGCTGGACGCCCCGTCACCGATCGAGTCCTACCAGCCCGGCACGTGGGGGCCGCCCGGCGCGGACAAGCTCGTCGCCGGGCACGGCTGGCGCGGCCCCTGGATCGTCGACCGGATGGCCGGGGGCGGCAAGTGAGCACCGGGCATGCCGGACCGGGCCGGTTGTCCTCCGCCGCGCCGTCACCGTTCCCGCCGATCGAGGAGTACGCGTTCCTGTCCGACTGCCACACCGGCGCGCTGGTCGCCCCGGACGGGTCCGTCGACTGGCTGTGCGTGCCCCGCTTCGACGCCCCGTCGGTGTTCGGCAGCCTGCTCGACCGGGAGGCCGGCACGTTCCGGCTCGGCCCCGACAACATCGACCACCCCACCTCGCGGCACTACCTGGCCGGCACCAACGCGCTGGAGACGACGTGGCGCACCAAGTCCGGGTGGCTGCTGGTCCGCGACGCGCTCGTGATCGGCCCCGCGCCGCCCGACGACGACGTCAACCCGCACACCCGCCCCCCGGTCGACAACGACGCCCTGCACATGCTCGTACGCACCGCCGAATGCATCGAAGGCGCCGTCGCCGTGCAGCTGATCTGCGAACCCGCGTTCGACTACGGCCGCACCCCCGCCGGCTGGGAGCTGGTCGGCGCCGACCGGCACACCGCCGACGCGACCGGCGCCGGACTCACCCTGCGCCTGGCCACCGACCTGACCATGGGCATCGAAGGCGGCCGGGCCCGCGCCCGGCACCTGCTGCGCGCCGGCGAACGCGTCTACTGCGCCCTGTCCTGGGCCGCGGACCTGGCCACCCCCGCCGACGCCGCACAGGCCCAGGCCGCCATCGACACGACCTGCCAGTACTGGCGGCTGTGGCTGGCCCAGGCCCGCATCCCCGACCACCGCTGGCGCGACCCGCTGCAACGCTCCGCCCTGGCCATCAAGGGCCTGACCTACGTCCCCACCGGCGCGACCGTCGCCGCCCCGACCACGTCCCTGCCGGAGACCCCCGGCGGGTCCCGCAACTGGGACTACCGCTACACGTGGATGCGCGACTCCACGTTCACGCTGCGCGCCCTGCACTGGCTCGACCTCGACTGGGAAGCCGAGGAGTTCATGCAGTTCATCGCCGACGTCGAACCGGCCGAAGACGGCGGCCTGCAGATCATGTACGGCATCGACGGCCGCCGCGAACTGACCGAGACCGCACTGCCCGACCTGTCCGGCTACGCCGGCGCCCAGCCCGTCCGCGTCGGCAACGCCGCCTACTCCCAGCGCCAGAACGACGTCTACGGCGCCGTGCTCGACTCGATCCTGCTGCACACCCGCCGCAGCCAGCGCCTGCCCCGGCGGCTGTGGCCGCTGGTGCAGTCCCAGGCCGAGGCCGCCACCGCCGTGTGGCAGCAACCCGACCAGGGCATCTGGGAGGCCCGCGGCGCACCCCGGCACTACGTGTCGTCCAAGCTCATGTGCTGGGTCGCCCTCGACCGCGCCGGCCGCCTGGCGACCCTGCGCGGCGACACCCAACGCGCCGCGGCCTGGCACGACACCGCCGAGCAGATCCGCGCCGACATCCTCGCCCACGGCGTCACCGACGACGGCGTGCTGCGCCAGCACTACGACACCGACGCCCTCGACGCCTCGACGCTGCTCGCCGTCCTGTTCCACTTCCTGCCCCCCGACGACAAGCGGGTCATCGCGACCGTCAACGCCATCGCCGCCGACCTCACCGACAACGGGTTCGTGCTGCGCTACCGCACCGACCAGACCGACGACGGCCAGACCGGCGCCGAGGGCACGTTCCTGATCTGCTCGTTCTGGCTCGTGTCGGCCCTGGCGAAGACCGGCGACCTGCAACGCGCCCGCGACCTCATGGAACGGCTGCTGCGCATCAAGTCACCACTGGGGCTCTACGCCGAGGAGTTCGACGCCGAAACCGGCCGCCACCTCGGCAACTTCCCCCAGGCCTTCTCGCACCTGGCGCTCATCGGCGCCGCCGAAGCGATCATCCTCGCGGAACGGATGGGAGAACTCTGATGGACGCCTACGACGTGATCATCATCGGCAGCGGGGCCGGCGGCGGCACCCTGGCCCGCTACCTCGCCCCGTCCGGCAAGCGCATCCTGCTGCTCGAACGCGGCGACTGGCTGCCCCGCGAGATCGCCAACTGGGACACCGCCGAGGTGTTCATCGACAACCGCTACATCTCCCCCGACACCTGGTACGACCGCGACGGCAAAGCGTTCCAGCCGCAGGTCCACTACTACGTCGGCGGCGCCACCAAACTCTACGGCGCCGCACTCTACCGGCTGCGCCGCGAAGACTTCGGCGCCATCCAGCACCACGACGGCCTGTCCCCGGCCTGGCCCGTCTCCTACGAGGAGATGGAGCCCTGGTACACCATGGCCGAGCAGCTCTACGAGGTCCACGGCAACCGCGGCGAGGACCCCACCGAACCGCCCGCCTCCGGCCCCTACCCCTACCCGGCGCTGCGCCACGAACCACGCATCCAGCAGCTGTCCGACGACCTCGCCACCGCCGGGTTCCACCCGTTCCACGCCCCCGTCGGGGTCCGGCTCAACGAGCAGAACATGCCCTACAGCATCTGCGTACGCTGCTCACGCTGCGACGGCTTCCCCTGCCCGCTGCACGCCAAATCCGACGCCGAAGTCCTCGCCGTGCGGCCCGCGCTCACCGCACCCAACGTCACCATGCTCACCCACGCCCACGTCGTGCGCCTGGAGACCAACCCCGCCGGCACCGCCGTCACCCAGGTCATCGTCGACCACGAAGGCCACGAGGAACGCTACGCCGCCTCCGTCGTCGTCGTGTCCGCCGGCGCCGCCAACTCCGCCAAACTGCTGCTCATGTCCGCCAACGACCGCCACCCCCGAGGCCTTGCCAACGGCTCCGACCAGGTCGGGCGCAACTACATGTACCACCTGTCGCAGGCCGTGCTCGCCCTGTCACGCGAACCCAACGACACCGTGTTCCAGAAGACCCTCGGCCTCAACGACTTCTACTTCCGCGGCCCCGGCTTCGACTACCCCATGGGCAACATCCAGATGATCGGCAAATCCGCGCCCGACATGTACCGCGGCGAGAAACCCCTCGCCACGAAACTCGCCCCGAGCTGGGCCCTGGCCGACGTCGCCCGGCACGCCGTCGACTTCTGGCTGTCCACCGAGGACCTGCCGCTGCCCGGCAACCGGGTGTCGCTCGCCCGCGACGGCAACATCATCCTCGACTACACACCCAGCAACCCCACCGCCGCCAAACGCCTCTACCACCAGCTCAAGTCGATGCTGTCCACCATGCGGCTGCACGAGGACCACCTCATCCACCGGTTCGCGTACATGAAAAGCGACATCCCCATCGCCGGCGTCGCCCACCAGGCCGGCACCTGCCGCATGGGCACCGACCCGGCCACTTCCGTCCTCGACGCCAACTGCAAAACCCACGAACTCGACAACCTGTACGTCGTCGACACCAGCTGCTTCCCCAGCATCGGCGCCGTCAACCCGGCCCTGACCGCCATGGCCAACGCCCTACGCGTCGGCGACCATCTCATGCACCGCCTCGGCGCCACGTTCCCCGCCGCCGCGACCACCGCACCGGGCGCCGGCCGATGACCGCCGACCCGGCCACCGACTACTTCACCGGCCTCGCCGAGCACGGCCGCTACCCGCTGCTCGGCGCCGTCACCGGCACCATCCGCTTCGACCTCGGCAACCACGGCCGCACCGAACACTGGCGCGTGGCCATCGCACGCGGCCACGTCGACGTCAGCCGCGGCGGCGAACCCGCCGACTGCATCGTCAAAGTCGACAAGAAACTGTTCGACGGCATGGTCACCGGAACCGTCAACACCATGGCCGCCGTCCTGCGCGGCCAGGTCGACGTCGACGGCGACCTGCACCTCATCACCATGCTGCAGCGGCTGTTCCCCGGACGCCCGCCGCTGCCCGAACACACCGGCCGGAGGCACACCAAATGATCCCAGCCCCGACCGTCAGCACCCTGGACGGCAACACCTTCGTCGTCAGCGACACCGCAGGCGACATCGAAGCCTCACCCACCGAACCCAACGGCCTGTTCTCCTGGGACACCCGCTACCTGTCCCGGTGGATCCTCACCGTCAACGGCAGCCGGCTACGGCCCCTGTCCACCGATGACCTGCACTACTTCGAAACCCGGTTCTTCCTCGTCCCCGGCACCGGCACCGTCTACGTCGACGCCAACTACTCCGTCATCCGCCAACGCGCCGTCGTCGACGGCTTCCGCGAACACCTCACCATCCTCAACCACGCCGACAACCCCGTCGACCTCACCGTACGCATCGACGCCGGCGCCGACTTCGCCGACCTGTTCGAAGTCAAAGACCACCTCAAGAAGAAAGGCAAGTACTACACCCGCGTCGACAACCGGCTCCTGCTCGGCTACGAACGCGACACCTACCGCCGCGAAACCCTCATCTCCACCAGCACCCCCGCCGACTTCGACGACGACGGCATCACCTTCACCGTCCACCTCGACGCCCACACCAGCTGGACCACCGAGGTCCAGGTCGAGACCTCACTATGGGGCTGGGCCGCCAACCAGGCCGCCCACCGCCGCGTCACCAGCGACGAAGACGACCAGCACACCCGCCGCGACATGGAAGCCGAACTCCAGCGCTGGCTCGAGGAAGCCCCCAAACTCGAATGCGACTGGGAACCCCTCAAACACACCTACCGCCGCAGCCTCACCGACCTCGCCGCACTGCGCTTCGCCCCGATGACCGCCGGCAAACGCTCCCTGCCCGCCGCCGGCCTGCCCTGGTTCATGACCATGTTCGGCCGCGACAGCATCCTCACCAGCCTGCAGGCCCTGCCGTTCGTCCCCGCCCTGGCCGCCACCACCCTCGCCGAACTCGGCACCCGCCAGGGCAGCCGCCTCGACGACTTCCGCGACGAAGACCCCGGCAAGATCCTCCACGAGATGCGCTACGGCGAACTCACCGCCTTCGAAGAACGACCCCACTCCCCCTACTACGGCTCCGCCGACTCCACCCCCCTGTTCCTCATCCTGCTCGACGAGTACGAACGCTGGACCGGCGACATGCGCCTGGTCGCCGACCTCGAATTCGAGGCCCGCGCCGCCATCAACTGGATCGACCAGTACGCCGACCTGCGCGGCGACGGCTACATCTGGTACGAGACCCGCAACCCCGACACCGGCCTGGAAAACCAGTGCTGGAAGGACTCCTGGGACTCCATCTCCTACCGCGACGGCCGCCTGCCCGGCTTCCCCCGCGCCACCTGCGAACTACAGGGCTACGCCTACGACGCCAAGATGCGCACCGCCCGCCTGGCCCGCGACGTCTTCAAAGACCCCTCCTGGGCCGAGAAGCTCGAAAAACAGGCCGCCGACCTCAAACGCCGCTTCAACCGCGACTACTGGCTCGACGACGGCAAGTACTACGCCCTGGCCCTCGACGCCGACGGCAACAAAGTCGACGCCCTCGGCTCCAACATCGGCCACCTGCTCTGGAGCGGCATCGTCGAACGCACCCGCGCCAAACACCTCGTCGACCACCTCCTCGGCCCCCGCCTCTACTCCGGCTGGGGCATCCGCACCCTCGCCGAAGGCGAAGCCCGCTACAACCCCGTCGGCTACCACGTCGGCACCGTCTGGCCCTTCGACAACTCCTTCATCGCCTGGGGCCTGCGCCGCTACGGCTACAAGAAAGAAGCCGCCCGCGTCGCCGCCGGCATCCTCGACGCCGCCGAATACTTCAACGGCCGCCTACCCGAAGCCTTCTGCGGCTACGAACGCGCCGTCACCAAATACCCCGTCCCCTACCCCACCGCCTGCAGCCCCCAAGCCTGGTCCACCGGCGCCCCACTGCTGCTGCTCGGCACCATGCTCGGCCTGCAAGCCGTCGGCAACCACCTCGTCGTCGACCCCGCCCTGCCCATGGGCATCGGCCACCTCGCCCTGCTCGACGTCCCCGGCCGCTGGGGCCGCCGCGACGCCTACGGCCGCGGCCGCTTCCAGGTCCGCGCCGAAGACCGCCGCAAACTCCGACCCCAGCTCTCACCCCTGGAAAACCTCGTCACCCGCCGCGAAGACCGATGACCACCCGCGCCGAGACCGCCGCCGTCAACGTCGCCGGCGTCATCCAGGGCATCGTCCTGGTCACCATCCCCGCCGCCAGCACCATCCTCACCGACCCCGACCACTACGACCTCACCAGCGCCCAGTACGGCGCCATGTTCGCCCCACAGGTCATCACCGCCATCGCCGCCTCCCTCGCCGGCGCCGGCCTCGCCCGCCGCCACGGCACCCGACCCCTCTACCTCACCGGCCTCACCTGCTCTCTGCTCTCCATGCTCCTGCTGCTGGCCAGCGCCGCCGTCCAGCACCAACCCGCCGCCTACCCGCTGCTGCTCGCCGCCACCGCCTTCCTCGGCGCCGGGTTCGGCCTCACCGTCCCCACCCTCAACACCCTCGCCGCCGCCTTCCACCCCGGCAACGTCGACAAAGCCGTCCTCATCCTCAACGCCCTGCTCGGCCTCGGCACCGCCCTCGCCCCCGTCTTCGTCGCCCTGTTCGTCGGCCTCGGCTACTGGTGGGGACTACCCGTCCTGTCCACCTTCCTGCTCGCCGCACTGCTCGCCGTCAGCCTCCGCCTGCCCCTGCACGCCGACACCCCCACCGCCGCCACCACCAGCCACGGCCTGCCCGCCCGCTACTGGGTGTACGCAGCCTTCGCCCTGCTCTACGGCATCTGCGAAACCGTCAACGGCAACTGGGCCCAACTCGACATGACCCGCGGCCTCGGCGCCACCACCACCCAGGCCGCCCTCGCCCTCACCGCCTTCTGGGCCATGGTCACCGCCGGCCGGCTCCTGTTCGCCGCCATCACCCGCTGGCTACCCGCCCGCACCACCTACCACCTGCTGCCCTTCGCCCTCGCCGGCGTCTTCGCGATCATCGCCGCCCTACCCGCCGGCGCCGGCGCCCAGGGCGTGCTCGCCTTCGGCGCCGCAGGACTGTGCTGCTCCGCCCTGCTCCCCCTCACCATCAGCTTCGGACAGCACGAACTCGCCGCCTACAGCACCGCCGTCGCCGGCGGCGTCATCGCCTTCTACCAGCTCGGCTACGGCATCGCCGCCTTCGGCGCCGGACCCCTCATCGGCGCCGGCATGCCGATCTCCCGCCTCTACACCATCGGCGCCGCCGTCGCCCTGCTCATGGGCCTGCTGTCCTTCGCCGTCGCCCACCGCCGCCCCGCACCGGACCACCTGCACCCACGCCCCTGACCCCCACCGGCCCCGAACCCCCGCGGCAACCGGCTGCCGGCGTTCCGGACCCGGCACTCGCGACGCCCGCCCTCCGCTCGACGCAGGCATCATGGAGCGATGGCCCACACACCGGACGTCTGGGGAGAAGCCGCACGCGCCGCACCCACGCCGAAACCGACGCCGCCGACACCCTCCGCGTCGTACTGTCCGAACTGCCGCACCGACCGACCGACCGCAGCCGCCGCGCCCGGCCTCAGCCCAGCTCGCGGATCAGCCGCTCCCCCTCGGGCCACGGACCGAACCCCGTCGCCGTATCCAGATGCCCCACATCACCCGCATCGAACAACTCCGCACCCCAGTCCTCGGCATAGCGCACGAAGTCGTCGAACCAGCAGTACGGATCACTACGGCTGGCCACCACCACCGCCCGGAACGGCAACCTGCCCCGCGGCACCGGCCACGCCACCCCCGCGCCGTCCCGATACACATCCCCGGCCACCCACGGCGGAGTCACCAGCAACGCCGCCCGCACCGGCCCGCGATGCCGCGCCGCCCACACCACCGTCGCCAGACAACCCGCGCTGTGCGCGACCAGCACCGCAGGCTCATCATCCTCGTTGACCACCCGGTCCAGCGCCGCCACCCGCTCGCCCAGCACCAGCGGCAGACCAGGCGGCTCCGGCGCCCACCGATACTCCGGATGCGCCGCCGCCAACAGGTTCATCCAATGCTCCGCACGCGGCACCCCACGCCCCGGAACCAGCACATACCTACTCACCACACTCGATGATGCCACCCCGGCCCGGCACCGGCCGCCCCGCAGATCAAGGACGCAGATCGCCCGGCTCGCCCGCCTCCAGCGACGTCAGCGGATCCTCACCCAGCTCGCCGCGCTGGTCCAGGACATACAGCAGGATCAGGGCCGGGACCAGCGTCACCAGCGCCACCCCGAACCACGCCAGCATCCACTTCTGCGTGATCGGCGCACCCGCCCCATCGGCGATGGTCAACCCGAACGGCAGCAGGTACGGATACTGCGCCACGCCCCACGCCCACACCAGCGCCGCCACCCCACCCGCCGCCAGCAGCCGCAGCCCCCGCACCCCGCCCCGCGCCGCCCGCATGAACGTCAGCGCCAGCAGCACCGCACCCGCCGCCAGCAGCACCCCGCCCCGCGTGACGAACCGGTCGAACATCTGCGGCGAGTCCCCCCGCAGCGACACCAGCGCACCGATCCCGAACAGCAGCGCCAGCACCCCCGTCCACAGCGCCCGCCTGCGGAAGTACTCCCGCAGGCCCGGCAGCCCCCGGCGGTGCGCCTCGGCGATCAGATACACCGCCGCCAGGAACGCCCCCATCGCCACCGCCAGCAGCCCCACCAGGATCGACGTCGGATTCCACCAGCTCGTGACCTCGTTGCCGGCCGCGTTGCCCGGCGGCACCCGGCCCGCGATGATCCCGCCCAGCGCCGCCCCCAGGCAGAACGGCGTCAGCACCGCACCCAGCCCGAACAGCATCCCGGCGACGTGCCGCCGCCCCGCCCGCGCCGCGTCCTTGCGCAGCGCGAAGTTTGCCCCCCGCAACACGATCCCCAGCGCCGCCAGCATCAGCGGGATGTACAGCGTCGTCATCGCCGACGCGAACGCCGTCCCGAACGCCGTCCACGTCAGCACCAGCAGGTACACCAGCCACACGTGGTTGGCCTCCCACACCGGCGTGATCACCGCGTCGATCAGCGAGCGCACCCGGCCGCCGCCCTCCCGCCCACCCGCGGTCAGATCCCAGAAACCCGCGCCGTAGTCGGCCAGCCCCGACCACGCGTACAGCGTCACGGCCAGCACCACCAGCACCGCGACCGCGTCCGCGGCGGTCACGACGGCGCCTTCTCGGTGCTCGCCTCGACCTCGGGCCGCGGCCCGTAGGGCACCGCCGCGTCGCCGTACTCGCCGATGTCGGCCCGCCGCCACCGGCGCGCCATCGCCCGCAGCACCGTGATCGCGCCCGCAGCCATCACCAGGTAAAGCACGACGACCACGGCGAAGCTGAGCCAGATCCCGTCCGCGCCGGTGACCGCGCTGGAGGTGCGCTCGAACCCGTACACGATCCAGGGCTGGCGGCCTACCTCGGTGACGATCCAGCCGGCCTCGATCGCGATGTAGGTCAGCACCCCGGCCGACGCGGCGATCCACAGGAACGGCTTCGAGCTCGGGATGTCGCGCTTGCGCCACCAGTGCCAGGCGAACCAGATGACGAACAGCATCAGCAGCGTGCCGATGCCCACCATGATGTCGAACGCCCAGTGCACGACGTTGACGTTGGACGGCCGGTCGGCCAGCGGCACCGCGTCCAGGCCCTGCACGTAGGTGTCGGGGCTGTTGCCGGCCAGGATGGAGTTCAGGTTCGGGATGCTGATGCCGCCCGAGACGGTGTTGGTGGCGGCGTCGTACCGGCCGAAGAAGATCTCGGGCTGGTGCGTGCCGGAGTTGGTGACCACCTCCATGGCCGCGAACTTGACCGGCATCTCCTTGAACAGCCAGACCGCGATCAGGTCGCCGACGACCATCTGCACCGGCGTGAAGATCGCCGCCACGGTGAACGGAATGAGGAAGCCCAGCCGGTGGTAGCGGTCGCGGCGCCCGCGCAGCCAGCCGACGGCGTACACCGACGCGACGGTGAACCCCGCCGCCATGTACGCCGCGCACACGAAGTGCAGGAACTCCCACGGCAGCGCCTTGTTGAAGATCGCGGCGATGGGGTCGATGTCGGTCGGCCAGCCGTCCGGGCCGAGGGTGAACCCGGCCGGGGTGTTCATCCACGAGTTCGCCGAGATGATGGAGAACGCGCCGACCAGCGCCACGAACGGGATCGGCAGGCCGAGCTTGAAGTGTGTCCACGGCCGCAGCCGCTTCCAGCCGTAGATGTAGATCGCGACCAGGATCGCCTCGAGGAAGAACGCGATGCCCTCGATCGCGAACGGCAGCCCGAACACGTCGCCGTACTTGCCGGTCAGGCCCGGCCAGAGCAGGCCCATCTCGAACGACAGCACGGTGCCGGAGACCGCGCCGACGGCGAACGTCACGCCGGCCACATGCGACCAGCGCCGAGCCAGGGTCAGCGCGGCCTGGTCGCGCCGCTTGAGTCCCCGGTGCTCGGCGAGCAGCATGAGCGCGGGCAGCGCGACGCCCAGCGGGACCAGGATGATGTGGAACATCAGCGTGAACGCCATCTGCGAGCGCGCCGGCAGTAGCTGGGCGGGTTCGGATGCCGCCAGCAGATCGAACATGTCGCGCTCCCCCGTGAGCTGGACGTCGATTCACCTTAACAGCGACAAATCGCCCAACCCGCTCTTCTATCGGTGAGTCGGGCGAAGCCCGTCCTCATTTGTTCTTGTGCGGAGGAGAGAGGCCACACCCTGTACGGCATCCTAGGAATCTGGGATGTGGCCTTAGGGCAAGAAGAACGAGGCGGCTACCGTGGGCCGCCTCGTTTTTGTCAGATGGTGTGGGCGAGCCGCACCCGGGCCGACAGCGACAGCTGGTGCAGGCTCGCGCTGAGATCGGGCCGCGCGCGCAGCATGTCCTCCAGGCGCACCCGCCACTTGCCGGCCTCGATGCTGCGCGCGTCGGCGCGCTCCGAGCGCAGCAGGTGCTCACGAGTCGCCAGCAAGTCGTCCAGGCACGACGGGCCCACCGCGGCGGCGAGCTCCGCGGCGAACCAGGCGTAGCTGTCGTGATCGGCGCCGGCAGCGGTGACGAGCACGGTGGCTGTATCCCAGGCGACACGTGGCTGGTGCAGTACAGCGGTTTCCATGTTTGCCTCCCCGTTGAGGATGGTCAGCCCTCAAAGGCTAAGGAGGACACCGGTGAATGTGAATCAGACGAAAGGGCGGCCCCCGGCCTGTTCCGTCGCTGGGTGGGAAACCACCCCTAGACCGTCCTAGGACCCTGATGTGCGTGTCCCCCGGCCGCGGTCAGCCCAGGAATCGGTTGACGGCAGCGGCGAGCGCGCCGGGCTCGGGCTGGTGGAACTGGCCGGGCAACGCAGCGAGCTCGCCCAGCGGTGCGGTCTCGGCGATCGTCTTCGCGCCCGCCTGCAGCCAGGGCGGGCTGACGTCGGCGTAGACGGCCAGCACCGGGATGTCGAGCTTGGCGAACCGGTCCGCGGGCAGCGTGCCGTCGCCGGTGATCCGGGCGTCGTACGCCAGTGTCGGCGCGAGCGCCTCCAGCGCGGGCCACATGGGCGCCTGGCGGGCCTGCTCCACCGCCTCCTGCGGCTGGCCCACCACCTTGGTCATGAACAGCTCCACGGCCGCACCCGGGTTGCCTTCGGCGCACAGGCGCTCGTACTCCTCGGCGTAGTTCGGCACCGGGCCGCGGTCCGAGGCGGCGGTGTACGGCGGCTCGACCATGACGAGCCTGCGGATCGGCAGGCCGGCGGCGGCCGCCTCGAAGGCCAGGATCGCGCCCGACGAGACGCCGTAGACGTGCGCCTGCCCGCCCGCCGCGTCGATGACGGCGCGCAGGTCCTCTAACTCCCGCTCGACGGCGTACGGCTGGGTGTCGGTGCTGTCGCCCCGGCCGCGCCGGTCGTAGGCGTAGACGGTGTAGGAGTCGGACAGCAGCTCGGGCAGCGGACCGGCGAAGTCGCGGGCGCAGAACGCACCGCCCACGAGGACGACCGCGGGTCCGGAGCCGGTGGTGGTGTAGGCGATGGTCGTGCCGTCGCCGGAGGTCACAGTACGCACGTCAGTGTTCATACCTGCTCAGACGGCCGCCGTGCCCGGAACTCATCGCTCCCGTGCGGACTGCCTCACCCGCCCTACGCCGTCCTAGGAGGCTGGGCTCGGCAGTTTCGGGGAAAGTGCACGAATGGCGGTGACCGAGGCTGCGATTTCCCCGAAACTGCACGCGCGCCCCGCACACGCGTTCGAGGCCGCAGGTACTACGCTGCGCAGTTGATGTCCACACCGCACACCGATGAGACGAGCCGGCCCTGCGCGTACTGCGGCAAGCCGGTCGTCCAGCGCGCCTCCGCCGGCCGGCCGTTCCGCTACTGCCGCGACAACGACGGCGCCTGCCAGTCCGCCGCGCGCAACAGCAGGCTGCGCCACCGCAACTCCCCCGGACTCGCTGGGCAGGTCGCGAAGGCGTACGAGGTGGTCGAGCGGTTGGAGCAGGTCGCCGAGACGCTCGCCGAGGCGCTGGAGGCCGAGCTCTCCCCCACCGGCGTGGAACGCCAGCTCGCCGAGGTCCGCGCCGAGGCGGCGAACGCGGTCTCGGCCGCGCACACCGAGCGTGACGAGGCCCGCCACGACGCCGAACGCGCCGCCAGGGTGGCCCGCGAGTCCGTCGACGCGGCCGCGCGTGCCCGCGCCGACGCCGAGGTCGCGGTCCGCGACGCCGAGGAAAGCGCCGAGGCGGCGATCCGTGCGGGGCGCGAGGCGGCACAGGCCGAGATCGCCGCGGCCCAGCAGCAGGCCGCGGAGCAGGGGCGACGTGCGGAGCAGGCGGACGCCGCGGCGGCCGAGTCGGCGCGTGCCGCCACGGCGGCGCTGGGCGAGCGTGACGCCGCCCGGCGGGACCAGGCCGCCGCCGACGCGCTGCGGGTCGAGGCGTACCGGGATCGCGACGCCACCCGGGCTGCGGCCGACCAGGTGCAGGCCGCGTTCGACCTGGCTCGCGCGGCGGCCGAGGAGGCCGGTCGCGAAGCGGAGGCGTCGAAGGCGGAGCTGGTCCGCGCGCAGCAGCAGACCGCGGCGGCACAGGCCGAGCTCGCCGAGGTACGCCGAGAGCATGCGCAGCAGGTCACGAGCCTGCGGGCGGAACTGGCGGCCGTGCAGGGCACGCTCGCCACCGCGGAGACGGCACGGGCGGCCGCCGAGGCGGCGGCGCAGCAGCGGCAGACCGACGTGACCGTGCTGACCGTGCAGCGGGACGCGGCGGTGGCCGAGGCGGCCGCGCTGCGCGCCCGCGTCGACGAGCTCACGGGCCAGGTCGGGCAGCTCGCCGGAACGCTCACCCAGCTCACCGCGAAGCTGACGGTGCCCGCCCAGCCCGAGACGAAGGCCGTCGAGTCGCTGGCCTGACCGGCGAAGACCTCCGGACCTGACGCAGACGAACGCGGCCCGGCAGGTGGGGGCTGCTTCGGCTACCAGTCCTCGACGACGTGATCATCGGCGAGGTCGCGCAGCCCGTCGGCGATCTCGTTGAGGTAGCCGGTCAGCACCTCGCTCTCGGTCGGGCAGTCCCGCCAGTGGGCGCGGGCCTGATCGAGCAGGGCGAGCAGCCTCGCATTGATCATGACCAGGCGCCGGTCGCCGAGGCTGTCGGCGACACCGGCCCATTCCCAGTCGACCTCGCCGTCGTAGCGCTCGCCGTCGCAGATGGCACGCTGCAACCCGTAGGTGACGTCCACGTACGCGTGCCAAGCGGCCTGCTGGAGTGTCGTGCTGTCCAACGCGTGGGCTCCCGGCTCCCTCGATGGCTGTCGTCGGCTACGACGGTACGCCGCGCTCGCCGCCACGGCAGCTCCGTGATCGCCGGAGCAGTCGCCGGATGGCCTACAGAAATGCCACAAAGCCGCATTCGGGGCATAAACCTCGGTAGGGTCAACGGGAGCGACCAGCAAGGAGCGGACGATGACCGACTACACAGCCGAAAAGCAGATCGACCACGATGTGACCGCGGCGTTCGCATATCTCGCCGATCCGGCCAACCTGCCGCAGTACTTCCCGCACATGACCTCGGCGAAGCTGGTCGAGCCCGAGCTCGTGCAGACCACCGCGGTCGTCGACACCGACGGCGACGGGGTCGAGGAGAAGGTCAGCGGGCGAGCCTGGTTCCACGCCGACCGCGACGCGCACGAGATCAGCTGGGGGTCGCCCGGCTCGGACGAGTACAGCGGGTCGCTGAAGGTCACCGAAGCCGGCGGGTCGAGCCTGCTCAAGCTGCGGATCCACACCACCGAGGACCATCCCGGGGTGCAGGAGAGCCTGGACGAGGCCCTGGAGTCGATCGCCCGCAGACTCGCGGCCCAGTCGGCCCGGTAGCGGCACCGAAGTACGCCGCTCCGGTCAGCCTTCCTCGTCCCAGTTGATCTGCGGAGCGTCGATGCGGGCGGGGTCGAGCAGCTTCGCGGAGCGGTGGTGCGGGCGTACGTAGAACTCCTCCGCCCAGGTGACGTACGAGTGGAGCTTGGCGCCCATGTCGCTGAGCAGTTCGAGGTGCACGCCCAGCCACGCGGCGAAGGCGAACCGGCCGTGGATCTCGTGCCGGTGCGGGCCGATCTCCGCGACGGCGGACTTGGTCCCGATCATGGCCATGATGCCCTTGTCGCGATACCGGAACGACTGCGGCGCCTCGCCGCGGGTCTGGGCGAGGATGTTGTCGGCCACCCACCGCCCCGACTGCTGCGCGACGCTGCCGAGCTGCGGCAGTGCCGGGTCGTCGCCGGACGGGATGTTCGCGACGTCGCCGATGGCGTGCACGCGCGGGTGTCCCGGCACGCTGAGGTCGGGCTGGACGTCGATCCGCCCGCCGCGCCCGCAGGTCAGGCCGCAGGCGTCGGCGACGGCGGCGGCCTTCTCGCCGCCTCCCCACACCACCAGCCTGGTCTTGATCACGGTGTCGTCGGAGAGGGTGACGGAGCCGGCGTCGACCTGCTTCACCCTGGTGCCCAGGCGCAGGGTCACGCCGCGGCGCTTGAGCTGCTTGGCGGCGTACTCGCCGGATTCGTGGGAGAAGGCCGACAGCAGGATCTGGCCGCCGTCGACGAGGGTGATCTGCGCCTGGGCGCAGGGCACGTCGCGGTGGACGCCGGGCATCACGTCGTGGACGAGCTCGGCCAGTGCTCCCGCGGTCTCGACGCCGGTGGGCCCGCCGCCGACGATGACGAAGTTGAGCGCGCCCTCGTCGATCAGGCTCGGGTTGTTGGCGACGTCCTCGAAGATGGTGAGCACGCGGCCGCGGACCTGCAGCGCGTCCTCGACGCTGTACAGCGGGAAAGCGTGCTCGGGGGCGCCGGGCGTGTTGAAGAAGTTGGGCTGGGCGCCGGCGGCGAGCACGAGGTGGTCGGCGGTGAGGGTCTCGCCGCCGGCCAGGGTGACGGTCATCGCGTCGGGGTCGACGGCGGTGACGTCGACCTTGCGTACGGTGACGTTGGGGCTGCCACGGAACAGCCGTTCCAGGTCGAACTGCACGTCCTTGGAGGTCAGCTCGGCGGTGGCGACCTGGTACAGCAGCGGCTGGAACTGTTGGAATCCGGCGCGGTCGAGCAGCTGGACCCGGACGCCGGGCTTGCCGGACAGGCGTTTGGCGCAGGCGACGCCGGCCAGACCTCCGCCCACGATGACCACATCGACGTCCGCGCTCATGATGATCTTCCCCGTTTCGGCCGGGCCGGGTGAGCATTCATTCTCCCCCGATGGCAGTCATAAGGTGCCGAAAGCAGCTGAAACACCCGCGTGCCCGGTCGGGCGGTGCGGGCGAGGCCGCTCAGGAGTCGCGACCGGGATGGGGCAGCTGCGCGGACCGCCGCCGGCCGATGCGGCTCCACAGGGCGCGCTGGGCGCGCAGGGTCGCGAAGCCCGCGACGATCAGGATGACGATGTTGAGCAGCAACTGCAGCAGCGACCCACCCGCCTGGTCGAGGCTGCCGACAGCGAGCGAGACCCCGACATCGGCGGCGGCCGGGATGGTGGTGACGGAGACGAACACGCCGATGAGCGTGCTGGAGCGGGTGTGGGTCAGCGCGACGATGCCGGCGATGCCGGCCAGCAGGGCCACCGCGACGGAGTAGAAGTCGGGGGTGTCGATGAGGTGGGACACCGGCCGGATGCCCCGCGCGAACGCGGGCGGGACCAGGTCGAGGACCCGCACCAGCAGCGTGAACGCGTACGAGGCGAGCACGGCCAGGGTGAAGCCCACGGTCAGCGCGAGCAGGCCGTGGGCGATCGGGCGCCGCTGGTGCCGGTCGAGGCCGAGGGCGACGCCGGTGATGGCGCCGTACTCCGGGCCGAGGATCATCGCGGCGACGATGAGGATCTGCGAGTTGGTGAGCAGCCCCGCGGCGCCGATCACGCCGGCGACCACGAGCAGGAGCAGGAAGCTCGGCGTGTACGCGGCGTCGGCGCGGATCCGGGCCTCCACGCCGGCCCACAGCGGTGCCTGCGCCATGGGGCCGGGCAGCCGGGCGGCGACGGCGTCGGCGTGGTCGGAGACGGCCAGCCCGACCGGGTCGGCGGTCAGCGAGCCGTGGCGGGGCACCTCCAGGCCGCGCAGCGTCGCCAGCACCTCGTCGGCGGCTCCGGCGAGCACGTCGCATTCGAGCAGGTCGCCCGCGGGTTCACGGATCGCGTCGCGGCGCACGGCGAGGTTGAGCACGCAGGGTTCGGCGGCGAGCGCGGTGACGATCCGGTCGGTGCGCTCCGGTGGGCTGACCACGCGGAGATGGATCACGTCCACGCCGGGCCTCCGGGCCAAAGTCCGCACAGCAGAGTCGCAATAGCTCATAAAATATCATCAAACTGACTTGAGGCCCGGTGTCCTCACGGCGGCCGGGCGGCCACGGAGCGGGGATGATCGCGATGACCGGACCAGGGCGGACCACATGGTGACCGCGGTCGACGCGGTGGTCACGTCGGAGCCGGGCGCGGTCGCGCCGTCGCCGTTCCCGCCGATCGCGCAGTACGCGTTCCTGTCCGACTGCCACACCGGCGCGCTGATCGCCCCCGACGGCTCGGTGGACTGGCTGTGCGTGCCAAGCTTCGACTCGCCGAGCATCTTCGGCAGCCTGCTGGACCGCGAGGCGGGCATGTTCCGGTTCGGACCGTACGCGATCGCGCACCCGACGGCGCGGGAGTACCGGCCGGGCACGAACGTGCTGGAGACGACGTGGCGCACCCCGGGCGGCTGGCTGCAGGTGACCGACGCGCTGGTCATCGGCCCGCGCGGGACGCCGGACGTGGTCACCCCGCACACCCGGCCGCCCGCCGACGACGACGCCGCGCACCTGCTGGTGCGCACCGCGGTGTGCCTGAAGGGCGAGGTGGAGCTGGAGCTGGTGTGCGAGCCGGTGTTCGACTACGGCCGCAACCCGGCGGTGTGGGCGATGAACCCCGACGAGCCGTCCACGGCCCGCGCGGGCGACGGCAGCCGTGAAATCCGGCTGCGTACCGATCTGCCGCTGGGCATCGAGGGCAACCGCATCCGGGCCCGGCGGGTGCTGCGCGCCGGCGACCGGGCGTACTGCGTGCTGTCCTGGGCCGAGGCGGAGGCGGAGCCGCCGGACGATGAGCAGGCGCACGCGATGATCGAGTCGACCACCGAGTACTGGCGGACGTGGCTGGCCGGGGCGCGTATCCCGGACCACCGCTGGCGCGAGCCGCTGCAGCGCTCGGCGCTGGTCATCAAGGGGCTGACCTACATGCCGACGGGTGCGACGGTCGCCGCGCTGACCACGTCGCTGCCGGAGACGCCCGGCGGCGAGCGCAACTGGGACTACCGCTACACGTGGATGCGCGACACCACGTTCACGCTCAAGGCGCTGCACTGGCTGAACCTCGAGTGGGAGGCCGAGGAGTTCATGCAGTTCGTCGCTGACGTCGAGGCGACCGAGGACGGCTCGCTGCAGATCATGTACGGCATCGACGGCCGCCGCGTGCTGACCGAGTCGACCCGCGACGAGCTGTCCGGCTACGACGGCGCGCGGCCGGTGCGCATCGGCAACGCGGCGTACGACCAGCGCCAGAACGACGTGTACGGCGCGGTGCTGGCCTCGATCCTGCTGCACACCCGGCACAGCAGGCGCCTGCCGCGGCGGCTGTGGCCGATCGTGGTCTCGCAGGCCGAATGCGCCACCCGGGTGTGGCAGCAGCCGGACCAGGGCATCTGGGAGGCGCGCGGCGAGCCGCAGCACTACGTGTCGTCGAAGCTGATGTGCTGGGTGGCACTGGACCGGGCGGCGGCCCTGGCCGACATCCGCGGCGACACCGCCCAGGCCAGGACCTGGCGCGACACCGCCGAGCAGATCCGCGCCGACATCCTCGCCCACGGCGTCAGCGAGCGCGGCGTGCTGCGCCAGCACTACGGCACCGACGCGCTGGACGCCTCGACGCTGCTGGCCGCGCTGTTCGGGTTCCTGCCGCCGGGCGACCAGCGGCTGCGCGACACCGTCGAGGCGATCGCCGACGAGCTGAGCGAGAACGGGTTCGTGCTGCGCTACCGCACCGACCAGACCGACGACGGGATGAGCGGCAAGGAGGGCACGTTCCTGATCTGCTCGTTCTGGCTCGTGTCGGCGCTGGCGGTGGTGGGCGAGCGGGGCCGGGCCCGGGACATGATGGAGCGGCTGCTCAACATCGCCTCGCCGCTGGGCCTGTACGCCGAGGAGTTCGACGTCGAGGCCGGCCGGCACCTGGGCAACTTCCCGCAGGCGTTCTCGCACCTGGCGCTGATCGAGGCCGCGGGGCGGATCATCCTGGCGGAGGTCATCGAGGAGCTGTGAGCGGGCTGCCCGCGGTCAGCGCGCCGGGACGCGGCTATGCGCCGTCGCCGACGAGTCGGAACGTCATGCTGCTCACGCCATCAGGACCGGCCGCGATCGGCGCTGTGCCGGCGGCAACGCTTTCGACAGCGCCGACCACCGCTGGCCGGCTGTAGCCGGACCTGCCGGGCGGGTTGCGCCGAACGCCGCGCCGGGACGGCCGGTGCGCATAAAGTGATCTTAATGTGCAGGTCACCGCGCCGGCACGGGTGCAGGGCGCGCGATGACCGGATCGCCGAACCGACGCTCCGACACCGGCCGGCCGCGACTGCGCCCGGCCGAGGAAGGCGGGAACCGATGGCACCGTCACCCACCCCGGCAGACGACGCCGAGCAGCTGATGATGGGCGCCGTGCCCGGCGCCGCCGCGCTCGGCCGGGGCCCGGCCCCCGACGGCGAGCACTCCCGCCACGAGTACCACCATCCCGCCGCGGGCTGGGGCGCGGCGCGCAGCGTCGCGAGCGTGCTCGTGCGGTCCCCGGAGCCGATCGAGGGCATCCGGGCGATCATGACGATGAACCAGGAGGACGGCGGGTTCGACTGCCCCGGCTGCGCCTGGCCGGACGACCCGACCGGGCTGCGCCTGGACATCTGCGAGAACGGCGTCAAGCACGCCACCTGGGAGATGGCCCCGGCCAGAGCCGACCGGGACTTCTTCGCCACGCACACCGTCGCCGAGCTGGCCGCGTGGAGCGACCACGACCTGGAGGCGGTGGGCCGGCTCGCCGAGCCGATGACCTACGACCCCGACAGCGACCGCTACCTGCCGATCTCCTGGGACGACGCGTTCGCCCTGGTCGGGCAGGTGCTGCGGGGGCTGGCCAGCCCGCACGAGGCCGCGTTCTACACCTCGGGGCGGCTGAGCAACGAGGCGACGTTCCTCTACCAGCTGTGGGTACGCGAGTACGGCACCAACAACCTGCCGGACTGCTCCAACATGTGCCACGAGGCCAGCGGCCGGGCGCTGACCGCGGCGATCGGCAGCGGCAAGGGCACCACCGACCTGGCGGACTGGGAGCTGGCCGACGCGATCTGGCTGATGGGCGACAACGCGGCCAGCAACGCGCCCCGCATGCTGACCTCACTGGCCGAGGCCGACCGGCGCGGTGCGGCGCTGGTGCACATCAACCCGCTGATCGAGGCGGCGTCGCGGCGCACCATCGTGCCGCACGAGCTCGTCGACATGGCCACCTTCCGCACCACCCGCACCGGCACCATGAACGTGCAGGTCCGCATCGGCGGCGACCTGGCCCTGATGCGGGGGGTGGCCAAGGCCGTGCTGGAGGCCGCCGAGACGGACCCTGACGCGCTCGACCGGGTGTTCATCGAGCAGCACACGCACGGGTTCGACGCCTACCGCGCCGCCGTCGCGGCGACGCCGTGGGCCGACATCGTGCGCGGCGCGGGCGTGCCCGAGACCGACATCCGCCGCCTGGCCACGTCGTACCTGTCCGCGCAGCGGGTGATCATCGCGTGGTGCCTGGGGCTGACCCAGCACGAGCACGGCGTAGACACGGTCCGCGAGATCACCAACGTGCTGCTGCTGCGCGGCAACATCGGCCGGGAGGGCGCCGGCCCGGCGCCGGTGCGCGGGCACAGCAACGTGCAGGGCAACCGCACGTGCGGCATCGACCACCGGCCCGGCGCGGCGTTCCTGGACCGGCTGGCGCAGGTGTGCGGCATCGACCCGCCGCGCGAGCACGGACTGGGCACCGTCGCGACGATCGAGGCGATGCTGCGCCGGGAGGTGAAGGTGTTCGTGGCGCTGGGCGGCAACTTCGCGCTGGCCGCGCCGGACCTGCCGCGCACCTTCGAGGCGCTGCGCAACTGCGACCTGACCGTGCAGGTGAGCACCAAGCTCAACCGCAGCCACCTCGTGCACGGGCGGCGTGCCCTGATCCTGCCGTGCCTGGGCCGCACCGAGCACGACGTGCAGGCCGGCGGCGAGCAGGGCGTCACGGTCGAGGACTCGATGGCGATGGTGCACATGTCGTACGGGATGAAGGAGCCCGCCTCGCCGCACCTGCGCTCGGAGTGCTCGATCCTGGGCGGGATGGCGCGGGCGACGCTGCCCGGCAGCCGCACCCCGTGGCAGGACTACGTCGACGACTACGACCGCATCCGCGACACCATGGCGCAGGTGGTGGACGGGTTCGCCGACGTCAACACCAGGGCCCGGTGCCCGCACGGGTTCCGGCTCCCGCAGCCCGCCCGCGAGCGGGTGTGGCTCACCCCGTCGGGGCGGGCGGAGTTCTGGTCCGGGCCGCTGCCCGACGACGTCGACCCGGGCGAGGGGCGGCTCATGCTGACCACGATCCGCTCGCACGACCAGTTCAACACGAGCATCTACTCCAACGACGACCGCTACCGGGGCCTGAAAGGGCTGCGCACGGTGATCTTCATGAACGCCGACGACATGCGCGAACGCGGGCTGGCCGAGTTCGACCTGATCGACGTGACGAGCTTCTCCCGCGACGGCACCAGGCGCACGGTGTACGGCTACCGGGCGGTGGCCTACGACGTCCCGCCGGGCAACGCGGCCGGGTACATGCCGGAGCTGAACGTGCTGTGCGGGCTGGCGGACCTGAGCAGCCAGAGCGAGCAGCCGGTGACCAAGCATCTCGTGGTCGAGGTGACCAGGCAGGCGTCGGCGCTGCGCACCGGGTGAGGTGACCGGCCGGCCCTCCTGCTGTGGGAGGAGGCCCGGCCGGTGGCAGGAGGCGGGGTCGGGCTCGCGGCAGGAGGTTCCGGGCCGCCGCCGCGACGAGGGTCGGGGTATGACCTCTTCCCTGCGTACCTCCCCCTTCCGGACCGCGCTGCGCGGCAGCCCGGAGCTGACCGGTTTCGCCGCTGTCATGGCGATCCTGGCCCTGGTCTGCGCCGCCGGCCTGCTCGCCGACGACCGGACCGTGCTGGGCCAGCCCGTCTGGCTCAAGCCGCTCAAGTTCGCGGTCTCCCTCATGGTGTACGGCTTCACCCTGGCCTGGCTGCTGGCGTACCTGCGCCGGGGCAGGCGGGTGGCCCGCGTGGCCGCGGTGGTGATCGTGGTCAACGCCGTCGCCGAGGTCGGGATCATCGTGTTCCAGGCGGCCCGCGGGCGCCCGAGCCACTTCAACGAGGCGACGCCGCTCGACGAGGTGCTGTGGCGGGCGATGGGCGCCACCATCATGGTGCTGTGGCTGGCCACCGTCGTGCTGACCGTGCTGCTGTGGCGCGACGGCATGCCCGACCGGGCGGGCTCCTGGGCGGTGCGGCTGGGCATGCTCCTGCTGCTGCTCGGCCTGCTGCAGGGTTTCACCATGGTGATCCCGACCGCCGAGCAGATCGCCCTCGACGAGCAGGGCGTGCAGACATTGCTGGGCGCGCACGCGGTCGGTGTCGCCGACGGCGGGCCGGGCATGCCGCTGACCGGCTGGAGCACCACCGGCGGTGACCTGCGCATCGGGCACTTCGTGGGCATCCACGGGCTGCAGGCGATGCTGCTGTTCCTGATGGCGCTGCCGGTCGCCGCCGGCGCGGCGCGGCGGGCGCGGCTGGTGTTCGTGTTCGCGTACGCGTACGCGGGTCTGCTGGTGCTGGTGACGTGGCAGGCGCTGCGCGGCCAGCCACTGACCGACCCGGACACGGCGACGCTGGCGGCGTTCGGCGTGCTGGCGGGCACGACCGCGCTCGGTGCGCTGGCGGCGTGGCGGCGGCCGGTCCCCGCGGCCGGGGCCGCGCTGGCAGATCAAGGATTCTGAATCGATACACGGCGATGCATGCGGCTAGGTTGACGGCACCCTGCCCACTCCCCCAGGAGGTATCCCATGACATCGCGCCGCATCGTGCGGGCGCTGCTGGCGGCCCTGCTCGGCGCGGGCGCCGCGGCGGCCGCCGGCGCGCCCGCCCAGGCCGCCACGCCCGACCGCTGGGCGTTCGCCTTCATGCACAACCCGACCCCGCCCGCCGGGCTCCTGATGGACCCGGCCCGGCAGTGGAAGAGCGACAACATCCCCAACAGCACGGTCAGCCCACTCGTCGTCGGCCGCTACCGGGTCGTCTTCCCCAACATCGCCTCCGCCAACGGCGTCGCGCACGTGACCGCCGTCGCGGGCGACCCGCGCTGGTGCCAGGTCTGGAACTACTACGCCTCCGGCGCGAACCAGATCGTCGAGGTGCAGTGCTACAAGTACGCCGGCGCCGCGATCGTGCCGGACTGGTCGGCGTTCACGGTCATGTACTCGACCAGCTCCGGCCCCCTGGTCGGACCCGGCACGTACGCCTACGTGCAGGGCAAGTCCACCGGCGGCACGCAGACGTCGTACAACCCCGGTCCGGGCGTCAACACCGTCAGCCACGGCGGCATCGGCTCGGGCACCTACAAGGTCTGGCTGCCCGGCGTCAGCACCGGCTCGTACGACGGCAACCTGCAGGTGACCGCGCAGCACCCGAACAGCCCGCGCCGGTGCAAGGTCGACAGCTGGAACCCGGGCGGCGCCGGCCTGGACGTCGTCGTGCGCTGCTACGACCACACCGGCGCGCCCGCCGACAGCTGGTTCGACCTGACCTACCACCGCGAGCGCTCCGTCTACGGCGCGTTCGACCCGCCGAAGCACTTCGCCTACCTGTGGACCCCGGGATGGCCCGGCCCGACCAGCTACAACTCCGTCGGCTCGGTCAACAACCTGGCCCTGGCCGGGGTGAACCTGCACTACATCGAGTTCCACAAGGTCGGCATCGGCCAGGGCCACGTGCAGGTCACCGCGTTCAAGGGCGGCTCGGACTACTGCAACCTGCAGAACGTGTGGGGGCTGTCCGGCTCGGTCGTGCTGGTCCGCAACGTGATCTGCTGGACGGCCGCGGGCGGCCCGGCCAGCCCGCAGTCGTTCGTCACGTACAGCTCGCGCGTCTGAGCGCGGGGACCCGTGGCGGTCCGCCGCCTGGCCACGTCGTACCTGTCCGCGCAGCGGGTGATCATCGCGTGGTGCCTGGGGCTGACCCAGCACGAGCACGGCGTAGACAC